>DXEQ01000239.1 GCA_019114885.1 Candidatus Anaerobutyricum stercoripullorum | reverse complement strand
CGTTCACAATCTCATCCTTTCTATTATAATTCTCTGTGCCTGTACTCTTTTTTAAGAAAATGTACCGACACTCCATAAGATTCCATAAGAAAATGCAGGGCCGGACGACGAATACACGTCCAAATCCCTGCATCTGTCTTCATCCGCCTGCGAGATTTCTCTCCCGGACGGCAATTTCTGTGATCCTTACTCTGCAACGATATATTTGTCAAGGATAGACTGGATGGTGCCATCCTCTTTTAACTCAGCCAGAGCGCCGTTCACTGCTTCCAGAAGCGCATCATTGTCCTTGGAGATACATGCGGCGTACTCTTCCTCTGCGTACTGTGTATCCAGAATCTTAAGACCGGCTGTGCTTGCCACATAGGAAAGAGCCGGCTGATTGTCAATGATCACGGCGTCAATCTTGCCCTGGGATAATGCCATAACCGCATCGTTACCTTTATTGAACTTCTCTACATTTTCCTCACCGAACTGTTCGCTGGCTTTGATATCACCGGTGGTAGATAACTGCACGCCAATCTTCTTGCCTGCCAGATCGTCGATGGACTGAATATCGGAATCCTCTGTCACGATAACGGACTGAATACCTGTCGCATATGTATCAGAGAAGTTGATGTTCTTCGCACGCTCCGGTGTGACAGTCATACCCGCAAGACCGATATCTGCCTTACCTGTGGCAACGGCTGTGATGATGGAATCAAACTCCATATCCTGGATCTCCACCTCAAGTCCCAGCTTATCAGCGATTGCTCCCGCGATCTCCGCGTCGATACCGACAATCTCATTATTCTCATAATATTCATACGGCGGGAAATATGCGTTAGTCGCCATGATGAGCTTGCCCTCTGTCACAGTAGGAACTGTGGACTCCACAGCAGCAGTGGTATCGCCCTCTGCCGGGGCTTCCTGTGTATCATTTGAGCTGCCGCAGCCAGTTAAAAGTGCTGCGCCAAGAACAGCAGCCATAGCCAGTGTGATTACTTTTTTGAACTTCATTATAATCTCTCCTTTTTCATAAACTGAATAATAATTACTATTATACACATATTCATGCAAAAATCAATGGGACTTTTGCCGAAAATCCTACAACTTTTTCCGAAAATCCGGCAATTGCGCGAGAATAATTGCCGTGAACATGAGAACACAACCCAGAAGTTCCCGTCCGCTCATCACCTGATGCAGGATCACAAAGCCGCTCAGGGCGGAAAAAACAGACTCCAGACTTAAGATCAGCGCCGCCATGGTCGGATTCATCCCCTTTTGTCCTACAATCTGCAGCGTATATCCCACGCCAGTGGACATGATGCCGGTGTAAAGCACCGGAACCGCTGCCTGCACGATCAGCGAAATCTGCGGGCTCTCAAACAGGAGCATCCCGACACACCCCAGCACCGCCCCGGTGAGGAACTGGATACAGGACATCTTCACCCCGTCCACAAAGCGCACAAAATGATCGATCGCCAGAATCTGCCCGGCAAATAAAAATGCAGAGATCAGAATCAGGAAATCTCCCGTCTGAATCTCCAGCGCCTCATTCATACACAGAAAATACAGTCCCGCCAGCGCGATGACCACCGCGACCCATGTGAGGATCCCGCAATATCTTTTCAGAAAAATCCCCAGCAGCGGCACGATAATAATATAAAACGAAGTGATAAAGCCCGCTTTTCCCACGGTCGTGTACTGAATCCCGGTCTGCTGAAAACAGTTGGCAAAAAAAAGAAACAGTCCGCAGACGATTCCTCCGGTCAGCACCTGCCGGTCCGTCCACCAACGGACGTTCCCCTTCCTTTCGCCAGCCGCTGCTTCGCGCGCTGCCAGTCCTTCCCGACTGTCCGCCGCTTCCTGCCCGCTATCTTCGCTTCTCCTGTTCAGCCAGTCCAGCATCCAGATACAGGGAATCAGGAACAATCCCCCGATCAGCGACCGCAGAAATATAAACGTCAGCGGTTCGATATAATCCATGCTCACACTCTGCGCCACGAAGGCGGCGCCCCAGATGAGAGCCGTCAGGATCAGAAAAAATGTATTCCTGACCTTGTGTGTTTTCTTTGGTGTTTCCATATGTGTTCCTCTTTCTGCTAAAATATAACTCTGATTTGTGTGGAGGGTTGTTGCTGTATCTTATCTTTTCCGCGAATCGGGAGGATAACCCAGACGGCGTAATATGCGCCCATGTCCTTCGGGCGGCGGCCTGTGAAGGAGGACATGGCGAAGACTGATGAAGAAAAGCAGGGGCAGGAAAGACGATAAAGTACCCGTCCTGTGCTTGCACAAAGGACGGGACTTTTCGTCTGACCGTGCGGCGATAGCCGTGAACTGCTTAAAAAGCAGTTCAACCCTGCCTGATCATAAAATATCTGATGTCCGAACTGAGGGCGTCGGCGGACGAAGCGGCATGGGTGCTCCCGCCGTCGTCTGTTTAGCTACACCTCACAAATCAGAGTCTTCTCTCTTCCACCCACTTTTCATTAAACGCAATCACCTTCTCCATGGCTTCCGGTCCCGGAGCGCCGATGGTATTGCGCTTCTCAATACAGGTCTTTAAAGAGATGGCGTCGTAGATATCTTCCTCAAACACCGGGCTGATGGCCTTGTATTCCTCAAGACTCATATCGTCCAGAGAGATTCCTTTGTCGATACAATAGAGAACCAGTCTGCCGACGATACCGTGGGCGTCACGGAACGGCACGCCGTGGTTGACCAGATAATCAGCGGCGTCCGTGGCGTTGGTAAAGCCGTGTTTTGCACTGCGCTCCATGATCTCCGGATGGAAGGTGATGGTCTTTAACATGCCGTTAAACAGAGCCAGACAGCCTTTGACGGTATCATAGGCATCGAAGGTCAGCTCTTTATCCTCCTGCATGTCTTTATTGTAGGCAAGAGGAATTCCCTTCATGGTGGTGAGCAGAGACATCAGAGCGCCATAGACACGGCCGGTCTTGCCGCGCACCAGCTCGGCGATATCCGGATTCTTCTTCTGCGGCATGATGCTGCTGCCGGTACTGTAAGCATCGTCAATCTCCACAAACTGATATTCGTTGGAGTTCCAGAGGATAATCTCTTCGCAGAAACGGCTCAGGTGCATCATGATGATGGACAGGGCACTCAGAAGCTCCAGCACATAGTCCCGGTCAGAGACAGAATCCATACTGTTTAAAGTCGGGCCGTAGAAACCAAGCAAAGAAGCGGTCATCTCTCTGTCCAGAGGGTAGGTGGTGCCGGCGAGAGCGCCTGCGCCGAGAGGACAGTAATTCATCCGCTCATAGATATCACAGAGACGGTCGTAGTCCCTCTTGAACATCTCCATATATGCGCCGATATGATGAGCGAGGGTGACCGGCTGTGCCTTCTGCAGGTGGGTAAAGCCCGGCATGGCGGTGTGGACATGCTCTTTCATGAGACTGTGACAGGTCTCAATCAGTTCAAACACTTCCTGACGGATGGCGATCAGCTCTTCTCTGGTATACAGCTTCATATCCAGGGCAACCTGGTCGTTGCGGCTTCTTCCGGTGTGCAGCTTTTTGCCGGTATCGCCAATGCGGTCGATCAGATTCGCTTCCACGAAACTGTGGATATCCTCATATTCATCGGAAATCGCAAGTTTCCCGCTCTCCACATCGGCAAGGATGCCTTCGATACCTTTCAGGATATCGTCCCTCTCCTCCTCGGTCAGGATGCCGGCGGCAGCCAGCATTTTTACGTGTGCCATGCTGCCTTCCATATCCTGACGGTAAAACTTTTTATCAAAACTGATGGACGCGTTAAAATTATAAACCAGCTTGTCGGTCTCTTTTGTAAAGCGTCCTCCCCATAACTGAGCCA
This sequence comes from Candidatus Anaerobutyricum stercoripullorum, assembly GCA_019114885.1. GTDB lineage: Bacteria > Bacillota > Clostridia > Lachnospirales > Lachnospiraceae > Anaerobutyricum > Anaerobutyricum stercoripullorum. Next base: position 6,145 of record DXEQ01000239.1, on the reverse strand, counting down.
TAATGCTCCTCCTTTATTTTATAATTTTTGCGGTGCGGCTGCCGCCTTTACAAAAAATGTATCTGCAGGACCCATTCGCTAAGCAGCCACGATCGAATACGATCCCCGGGCGTCAGCCCCCGTAATCACTGTTCCTTATTCTACATGAAAATGTGGCGGCTGACAAGATTCGCCCTGCAAAAATGCAGAAAAAATGGAAAGACCCCATCCTCCGCCTGCGCAAAGGAAGGAGCCTTCCCCTTCTGACCAAACGGCAGCGACGCCGTCTGTTTACCACGATATGTTTACATTCTTTAAGCCAATGCCTCACCCAGCTGCCGGCACGCCGACAGTGCCTCATCATCCGGAGCCTCGTTGCAGATCACACTGTCACATACGAGATTGGCTCCGTCATCACTGCAGCGTTCTTCCCAGCTGCGCATCCATTCTCCATCTCCCCATCCATAAGAACCGAACAGAGCGATGTTTTTTCCACGCAAGTCTCCCTCGCAGTCGGTAAACATCGGTTCAAACTCACACTCTTCCAGCTGTTCCGATCCCATGGACGGGCAGCCAAAAGCGATGGCATCATAACTGCCAATCTGATCTGCCGAAAACTCGGAGGCGGTGATGAGGGACACTTCCGCCCCTTTGCTTCTGGCTCCTTCTTCAACGGCAAAAGCCATCGCTTCCGTATTGCCCGTACCACTCCAATAAACAATCGCAATTTTACTCATAAGATATAAACACCCTTTCTGATTTATTTTAGAAACATCAGCCAGCTACCGTAAGCTGCTCGATGGATTTCCCTTGTTTCCACAGCTGAAAATACATTTTGCTGCAAAGATTATATTTTTCGAAAACATTTTTTGCTTCCTGTTCATCTCCGTATACTTTCCAGCAGCCTGCACATTTGTGATTGCAGGCTTTGTTAAGGATGAATCCCAGAACGTCCTCCGGAGGATAACTTAAAAACAGACCGATCTCATGAGGAAACTTCTCCGCGGAACGAAGGCGCTGAATCAGATGTATGACGCAGGCGTTCAGATTCTCCGGCAGGTAACCATATTGCAGCAGCAGTTCTCTGGCGTGATGATCCGCCAGATCATTCTCCAGCGCATGGGGACGGTAGGCATAGATCAGGGCGCGCCCCCTGCATATCTTAAGCGGCAATATGCGGATTCCCTTGGGAACCAGTCTCCTGTTTAAGCTGGATAAAGCTTTCGTCAGTTCCTTCCTGCAAGGGCAGGCACAGGAAAAAAGATTGCCGGTCTTAATCCCTGCCAGAGTGGGAGAACAATGACGAATAATTAAGTCTTCTAACATAGACACCTTCCCTTCCTGTTATGAAAAAACAACATCTGCTGGATCACAAACAATTAGTTTTAACTAACCCATTGTTCAAAAAAAAGACTGTGCCAGGGGATTCATGCACATCACTGCATGAATCCCTTTCTCACAGAAATTAACCGAATAGTCTCCTCTTTTTATACGGCTCCTTTTGAATCTCACCGATCTCATATCCGGTACCTCGAATTACATCCGCAAGCTGGGCTGTATCAAGCTCCGCATCGGAAAGAATCACCGTCTGTTTTTTAGCGCGGGAAGAAGTTACCTTTTTTACCGGAAAAGCTTTGCGCACTTCATCATTCACATGCGCCTCGCACATACCGCACATCATTCCATTCACTTCAACTGTATATTTCCACATTGTTCTTCCCTTTCCGTTTGAGATATCTTAATTCTATTATAGTTAGCTTTAACTAACTTCATGCATATTATAGTGTCTTTCATCGATCTTGTCAAGTAGTTTGTGGATAAAAGTTTTTATGCGTGAAAATTGTTATGATACTCCCAGTTTCCACTGCGCCGTTTTTCTTTGGAGTTCTGTCATTCGCCGGTAAAGACCTCCCTGTTCCATCAATTCTTCCGGTGTGCCCTGCTGAACCACACGCCCCTTCTCCAGGACAACAATGTGATCCGCTCCCGCAACGGTACGCATTCTGTGGGCGATGACCAGTACCGTCTTACCCTGCAGCAGACGGGAAAGAGCATCCTGGACTGCACTTTCATTTTCCACATCCAGACTGGCAGTGGCCTCATCAAGAAGAATGACCGGCGCGTCCTTCAAAATGGCCCGGGCAATGGAAATCCTCTGGCGTTCACCGCCGGAAAGCGTTGAACCGTTTTCTCCGATCATGGTCTGGTAGCCTTGAGGAAGTCTCCGGACAAATTCATCACACCGGGCTGCCTTAGCGGCGGCAATGACTTCTTCGTCCGTGGCTCCACGGCGACCCAGACGTATATTTTCCATCACGGTATCCCGGAACAACACCACATCCTGAAATACCATAGAATAATATTTTAACAATGTCTCCGGTTCCACATCGGACACATTTACTCCTCCGAGGGTTACTTTGCCACTGGAAGCGTCCCAGAAACGCGCGGCAAGTTTACACGCAGTAGACTTTCCTCCACCGGAAGGTCCTATGAGAGCAGTTACTTCTCCCTGTCTGGCAGTAAAGCTTACATCATTCAGCACACCGTCTCCTTCCCGATAGGCAAAGGACACGTGGTCAAATGTAATATCATAATTTTGCGGGGTAAATTGCTCCGTTCCTTCCTGCACCGGTTGTTCCAGAATAGAACGCATCCGTTCAATCTGTAATTTGGCATTGAAAGTGGCGGCGATATTCTGGAGAACCAGACCCAGAGGGTCATAAAGCCTCGCGGCGGCAAAAAGGAATCCCAGAAAATAGAGAAAAGAAAGTTCTCCGGCTGCCAGAAGCGCTCCTCCGGTCAAAATCGTGGTCGCCAGTCCCAGACGAAGAAAAGCCTGCGCAGAGCATACGAATACGCCTGTTGCCAGTTCTGAGTGAACGGAGCCCTTCTCCATGGCGGCCAGTTTTTTATCCAGTTCCCTCATATACTGTTCCTGACGAGAGCATGCTTTGATATCCCGTATGGTCTCCAGTCCCTCCTGAATACAGTCCGTCACCGCCCTCTTATTCAAAATATTTTTTATGCCGAAGGAATCCTGAATCTTTTTACTCCCTGCCGTCAGCAGAATCGCCACCGGCACCACCCACAATACAGCCAGTGCCATCCGCCAGTCACAAAAGAACATGGCAGCGCCGATTACCAGCGTAGAAAAGATGGACGCAAAAAGTTGTGGTATATAATGAGAAAACATTTGATCCAGGCTGGAACAGTCCGCGATCATGGCGGAAGTCAGGTCACTCAGATCTCTGTTTCCAAAAAAGCTTAATGGAAGCCGGCGCAAAATTTCCGCCAGATTCACCCGCCGGCTGGCGCTCTCTTTGTAGGTCGCCAGATACAGTGAGGCATACTGAAACCAGTGGAAAATGAACAGCAGAATCAAAATGACCAGACCGCCTCCCACATAAATCCAGAACTCGTTCACAGGATTGCCCCCATTTCCCATGCAATCTAAGAGATACTGTACTGTAAAGAGGACGACTCCCACAGGTAACATCAGACTTATGTTGCATACAAAACACCACAGGACGGCTTTGATCAGATCTTTTGCTCCCTTTTCACTGAGAGCAAACAAATGTTGTAACTTCTTCGTCATATTGTTTCCTCCTTCCCAACTTTCCACCGGGCGCTGCGCTGGTAATCCTCCCACATGGCGGCATAAACGCCATGCTGTGCGAGCAGACTGTCATGCCTGCCCTGTTCGACAATCTTTCCATCGTTTAATACGATGATGGAATCTGCGTCCTGTACAGTAGACAGCCGGTGAGCGATCATCAACACCGTTTTGTTCTCCGTCAGCACTTCAAATGCCTTTTGAATCTGATGTTCATTTTCCGGATCAGCAAATGCGGTGGCCTCATCCAGCACGACAATGGGAGCATCTTTCAGAATCGCCCTCGCCAGAGCAATCCGCTGCTGTTCGCCTCCGGAAAGATATATTCCCTTTGTCCCCACCACAGTATCCAGACCTTGCGGAAGTTTTTCCAGAATATCGTCACACTGGGCGGCATGAGCAGCGGCAATGACTTCTTCTCTGGAGGCTTCCGGCCTGGCAGCGCGGATATTTTCCAGGAGACTCTCTTTAAACAACCGGGTATTCTGAAAAACAAATGCCACCTGCTTCATCAAATCTTCCGTATTCATATCCCGGACATTGACCCCGCCAATGGAAACGGTGCCGCTGTCCGTATCCCAGAATCGGGGAATCAGGCTGGCTGCCGTTGTTTTGCCTCCTCCGGACGGCCCCACCAACGCCGCTATCTGACCAGGCCGGACAGTAAATGTCACATCAGTAAGAGCCGGATGATCTGCTCCGGGGTAAGTAAATGTCACATGATCAAACGATACCGTAGTGTTGACAGGGTGGTTCTGTTTTTTTGATTCTTCCATAGGTTTCTGATCCAGAATCTCGTCCAGACGACCAATAGCCTCATCCGCTTCCATGACAGCCTCACTCATGTACATGATCCGATTGATCATCTGACCACAGGCAGGAGCAAACAGTGCATAAAAAATAAAATTAACCAGCACTTCCCGCACATTTCCACCAGACGCCATGAGCAATGCCGCAGGAATCAACAAGGCGAATGCTCCATTGATAAAGGTCAAAAAGCAGGTCTGCCCGACACGGCAGCTCATGGCATACTGGCTTGCCAGGTCGCTGTAATCTTTGATGGCAGCATAAAAAGCTTTGAAGGAATAGACAGTCTGTTGAAACATCTTTACTACCGGGATTCCCCGCACATATTCCACTGCCTCACCACTCATACGCTCTATTTCCTTCTGATACCGATGAAAGAAACCTGCATTTTTGCCGCCCATCATCAGACACATGGAAAGAAGCGCCAACACCATAGTCAGCAGGCACAAAAGTCCCATTCTCCAGTCAAAAAGAAACAGCATCGCGATGGCGGCGACTGGTGTCACCACGGTTCCCGCCAGATCAGGGAGTTTATGAGCCAGTAGATCTTCCGTAAGCCCCGCGTTATCGTCAATGAGTTTTCGCAAACGTCCCGACTGATTTTCTGAAAAGAAACCCAATGGCAGCTTCAGCACATGCTGCATAGCAGTATACCGGATATTTCGGGCAGTGCGAAAAGCGGCAATATGCGTGGACATGAGCGCCGCAAAATATAAGACAATACTGCCGACAGCCGTCCACACCGCTATCCATCCCCAGCGAACGAGATTGTGAGTCTCCTCAAAATCAGGCCAGGTCACCAGAGCATTCTTTGCCGCCAGCCAGACACATACAAATGGTATCAGGCCCGACACTGCGGATAAGGCAGAAAGAACACACCCCAACAGGGTAAGATTTTTATGCCTTCCCGCATAACTCATAATACGAGACAAGCTGTTTTGTTTCTTTGATTTCAAAAGAATCCCTCCTTTATTGCAAATTTTTATCATTAAGTTAGAATCAACTAACTCCTAAGGTAAAAAAGATGGGGGCTACTGCCCCATCAATTTCAGCCACCCGGCTGTGTAAAAATCCCGCAGCTGATCTACATAACGCAGCGCCCTGTCTCTCGGCATGTCGTGTATCACAATCTCAAACACTCCATTAAACATACCGCTGGCAATAATATGGCACATCTGCTCATCCAGTTCCGGGATATCCTGTCCAAGGCGACGGAGAACTTCCATGTATTTCATGGTGTACTCTACCTCAACCTCGACCATGTTATGAACGAAATGTTCATAGCAGGTACCTTCCGACCGGCATAGCAGCAGCTTTACCGGTTCCCGGTGCTGAGTGATGTAATCCACCATCCAATGGATATACTCACTGGATTCCAGCCCCATATGGGAAGGCTGCTCCGACTCCGGAAGTTCGGCAAATGAAGTCTGCGCTTCCATATACCGACCCATGAGCGCCGCGGCATGTGGTTCTACCATCGCATTAAACAATGCTTCTTTGCTGGAAAAATACCCGTAGAAAGCCCCGGTGGTCACTCCGGCCTTTTTGACAATCTGCCGCAGTGAGGCACCCAGAAACCCCTTATCAGAAAATTCTTCCATAGCAGCATGCTGTATTTTTTTTAAAGTATCCGGTGATTTTTCATCCATAATTCCCTCCAGATAACAGTGTTATATAACACTGTTATTATACGTTTCAAATAATAGTTTGTCAAGAGATACCCTGTCCCGCATTTTCTTTTTTTAT
>DXEQ01000030.1 GCA_019114885.1 Candidatus Anaerobutyricum stercoripullorum | reverse complement strand
CTTTTTATCTCTATACGTTGATCTCCGCTTTCATGCCGAGAATATCTTTGTTGGCTTCCAGCACCGGACGAATGTATTCGTCGATGTACTCTTCCGTCTGCTGCGGCGCACGGCCCACGAAGTTCTCCGGCTTCATGATGGCGCGAAGCTGCTCGATGGTCATGCCGAAGGCCGGATCTGCGGCGATCCGCTCCAGAAGGTCGTTGTCTTTGCCCTCTTCCTTCACCACGCGGCCTGCCGCCATGGAATGCTGGCGGATCCGCTCATGCAGTTCCTGACGGTCCCCGCCTGCCTTTACCGCATCCATCATGATATTTTCCGTGGCCATGAACGGAAGCTCCCGCATGAGATGTGCCTCAATGACCTTCGGATAAACCACAAGGCCGTCCACCACATTTAAGTACAGATCGAGGATACCGTCGATGGCCAGGAAGCCTTCCGGAACGGAGAGACGCTTGTTGGCGGAATCATCCAGCGTTCTCTCAAACCACTGTGTGGCTGCCACCAGCGCCGGGTTGATCGTATCGGAGATCACGTAGTCCGCCAGGGAGGCCATACGCTCACTGCGCATCGGGTTTCTCTTATAAGCCATGGCGGATGATCCGATCTGATGCTTCTCGAACGGTTCCTCCACCTCTTTTAAGTGCTGGAGGAGACGGATATCGTTGGAGAACTTATGGGCGGACTGGGCAATGCCTCCCAGCACGTTTAACACACGGCTGTCCACTTTCCGGGAATAGGTCTGTCCGGACACCGGATAGCAGTCCGCAAATCCCATCTTCTCCGCAATCTTTTTGTCAATCTTGCGGATGGTCTCATGATCGCCGTTAAATAACTCCAGGAAGCTGGCCTGGGTTCCGGTGGTCCCTTTGGAACCGAGGAGCTTCATGGTGCTGATCACATAATCAAGGTCTTCCAGATCCAGCATCAGCTCATTAATCCAGAGGGTGGCACTCTTTCCGACTGTGGTCGGCTGCGCCGGCTGGAAATGCGTGAACGCCAGCGTCGGCAGGTCTTTATATTTCATGGCAAAGGAGGCCAGCTCGCTGATCACGTTCAGTACTTTTGTCCGCACCAGCTTCAGCGCTTCTGTCATGATGATGATATCGGTGTTATCTCCCACATAGCAGGATGTGGCCCCCAGGTGGATGATGCCCTTTGCGTTCGGACACTGCACCCCGTAGGCATATACATGGGACATAACATCATGGCGGACTTCTTTTTCTCTCTCTTTTGCCACCTCAAAATTAATATCCTCGGCGTGGGCTTTCAGTTCTTCAATCTGCTCTTTTGTCACACTGGAAAGTCCCAGTTCATACTCGGTCTCCGCCAGAGCGATCCAGAGCTTTCTCCATGTCTTGAACTTCTTGTCCGGTGAGAAGATATACTGCATCTCCTTGCTGGCATACCGCTCGGAAAGCGGGCTCTGATATTTGTCGTACATTGTTTTCCTCCTGTTTCTCTCTGTAATTACTGTCAATGTAAATGTTCTGCCATGCCTTAGTCACGGCACGGCAGGCTCGCGCAGGCAGGCGATCCGCCTGCTTTTATGTGGTATAAGCAGCGTTTATCCCTGCTCTCCGCGGATGTCGTGATCCGGCGGGTCCAACGGATAATTCCCGCTGAAGCAGGCGTCGCAGAACGGCAGTCCCTCACAGATCTCCGGCAGCCGCTCCATGCGAAGATAGGCCAGCGAATCCGCACCGATGATCTGACGGATCTCTTCCACTGTCCGCCCATGGGCAATCAGCTGATCCTCCGTCGGGATGTCCGTCCCGAAATAACACGGATGCAGAAACGGCGGCGAACTGATGCGCACATGCACTTCCTTCGCTCCGGCGTCTTTCAGCATCTGGACGATGCGGCCGCAGGTCGTGCCCCGCACGATGGAATCATCGATCATGATGATCCGTTTGCCGCGGACGTTATCTTTCAGAACGTTGAGCTTAACCTGCACACTGCTCTCCCGCATACTCTGCTTTGGCTTGATAAATGTCCTGCCCACATAAGAATTCTTGATAAATGCGATCCCGTATGGAATCTTCGACTCGATGGCGTACCCCTGCGCCGCCGGGTTGCCGGATTCCGGCACACCCACCACCAGATCCGCCTCCACCGGCGAGTCCTGGGCGAGGAAACAGCCGGCGCGGATGCGGCTGGCATAGACGCCGACGCCGTCAAACACCGCGTCAGGTCTTGAAAAGTAAATGTATTCAAAAATGCACCGGGCCTGTTTCTTTGGGTCTGCAAAACACATCTCCCGGTTGGAAAGAATCCCGTCCGCCGTGATGGTCACCAGTTCTCCCGGTTCCACATCCCGGACAAACTCCGCGCCCACCGCGTCCAGCGCGCAGGTCTCCGAAGCCAGCACGTAGGCATTATCCCTCTTTCCGATGCACAGCGGGCGGAATCCGAACGGATCTCTCGCGCCCATGAGCTTGCGCGGGCTCATGACGATGAGGGCGTAGGCTCCTTTCAGCTTGCGCATGGCGGCCAGCACCGCCTCCTCGGCGGTATCCGAACTGATACGCTCCTTTGCCACATGGTAGGCGATCACCTCAGAGTCGATGGTGGTCTGAAAGATGGCGCCGGTCTTTTCCAGCTCCTCGCGGAGCTCCAACGCGTTGATCAGGTTGCCGTTGTGAGCCAGGGCCAGGGTTCCCTTGTAATAATTGAGCACCAGAGGCTGCGCGTTCTCCCGGGTACTGGAACCCGCCGTGGAATACCGCACATGGCCGACGCCGATGTTTCCGTGAAGCTTCTCCAGATCTTCCCCGTGGAACACCTCGTTGACCAGCCCCATTCCTTTGTGGACCTGTATGTTTTTCTTTGGTCCGCTGGTATCGGAAACGGCGATACCGCAGCTCTCCTGCCCTCTGTGCTGGAGAGCGAACAGGCCATAATACACGGTGGAGGCCACGCTGCCTCCGTCCAGATCATAGACGCCCATGACGCCGCATTCCTCGTGGATTCCGGTATCTTCCTGTATCTGCTCTCCTCTCCGGCATGTTTCGCCTTGTGGTGCGTGCATGTCCTCTCTTTCGCTGTCTGCCACTCTGCTGTCAAATCCCATAGTTATCCTCCTATCTGCGTAAACCGCGCTTCCTTCACACAACGTCCCCGCAATACAAACCCGCCAAACCTACTGTACCACATCCGCGAAAATCGGAGAAGACAGCGGCAGGATACCCCTCCGGATCTTGACCGTGAGAATCCGCGACACCGCCTCGTCAATCTGGCTCTGCGTCAGCGTGCCGTCCTCCACCGCTTCCAGTACACCTTCATAGGCGCTCACAAAATCATCGGGCATGAGCACCATGTCGTTGCCGGCCTGAATGGCCATGACCGCCGCCTCTCCGGCGTCATAAAACTTGGTGATAACCTTCATGTTCATGGCGTCCGTGATGACGACGCCGTCAAACTGCAGCTCCTCCCGCAGGATATCCGTCACCATGAGGGAGGAAAGGGAGGCCGGAACCTCATTCTGCGTCACATTGCGCACCGCCACATGCGACATCATGACCAGATCCGCGCCGGCGTCAATCCCCGCCTGGAACGGCAGAAACTCCACTTCCCGCAGCCGGTCGATGGTCACATCCAGATTCACAAAGCCCTTGTGGGTATCGTCGCCGGACTCTCCCTGTCCCGGAAAATGTTTCACACAGGAGCTCACGCCGTTTTCCTGCAGGCCCCGCACTTCCTCGCTTACCATATCGGAGACAAGGGCAGGGTCACTGCCAAAGCTCCGGGAACCGATCTCCGTGTTGGAGGCGTTGGTGGACAGATCCGCCACCGGCGCAAAATCCAGATTAAATCCCAGCTCCGCGATCTCCCTGCCTATGGTCGAGCCCACATTGTAGGCATTGGCCGCGTCCCCGGTGGCGCCGATCTCTGTCATGGACGGAAACTTTGTCGTCCCCATCCCGTCGGAATTGGCGATCCGGGACACGCTGCCACCCTCCTCGTCCACGGAAATGAACAGCGGAATCTGTGAATTCTTCTGCATCTTCCGGACAAATCGTTTTGTTGCTTTTCTGTTGTCCTTTACCTTCTCCGAATCCGTAAAGTTAAAGGAAAAGAATATCACGCCGCCCGGCTGGTATTTTTCTATATTCTTTCGCATCTTTTTCGTCATCTTCGTCTCCGCGTTAAAATCCAGCGAATCGGTGCTGACGATAAAAAGCTGTCCGATCTTCTGCTCCAGCGTCATCTGCCCCAGAGCTTCCGAAACCAGTCCTTCCATCGTGATATCATCCAGACTCTCCGGGTCCGCCTCCAGAATCGAGGTGCTCTCCTCCATTCCTTTGACCCGCTCTCCCAGCGCCCGTCCGCAGCCGCCCGCGGTCAGCAGGACCACGAGCAGCATACAGCAAAGAAGGATCCGGATTCTTTTATGTTCCTTCATCTTAAGTCTGTTCCTCCGTGCCTAGTTATTTTCCGGCGCCATTCCAGGCTCAAAATGACGCTTTGGCGGCTCCGGTTTCTCTTTATTTCTTTCCATGGCTTCTCTGCAGAACTCCTGCTGTGCTTCCATGAGCACCTTGCCTCTCTTGTCCACCTTCTGGTAAGTATTATCCGGCATCAGGCAGTGGGCTTTCAGGGTATCGGCCAGCTGCAGATCCAGGATATGTCTCGCCTTTTCTTTCAGTGCCTCATCCTCGATCGGGAAGACGATCTCCACACGGCGGTCCAGATTTCTCGGCATCCAGTCCGCACTTCCCATGTACAGTTCTTCATGCCCGTCATTATAGAAGGAGAAGATTCTGGCATGCTCCAGGAAGTTGCCCACCAGAGAGCGGACACGGATATTCTCGCTGACGCCCGGGATTCCCACGACCAGACAGCAGATTCCCCGGACGATCAGATCAATCTGTACGCCCGCGGCGGAAGCCTCGTAGAGTGCCAGGATGATCTTCTTATCACAGAGAGAGTTGCACTTAGCGATGATGTGGGCCTCCTTGCCCGCCTTCGCATTCTCCGTCTCTCTCCGGATCAGCTCCAGGAAACGGTTCTTCATCCAGATCGGAGCCACCAGCAGACGATTCCACCTGGCCGGTTCGGAATATCCGCTCAGCATGTTGAATACCGCGGTGGCGTCCTCACCGTACGCGTCCCGGCAGGTGAACATACCGCAGTCGGTATACTGCTTCGCAGTGGAATCGTTGTAGTTACCGGTTCCCAGATGCACGTACCGGCGGATTCCGTCGGACTCCCGGCGAACCACCAGAGCGATCTTACAGTGGGTTTTTAATCCGACCAGTCCGTAGATAACGTGACAGCCGGCTTTCTCCAGCTTCTTTGCCCAGTTGATATTATTCTCCTCGTCAAATCTTGCCTTAAGCTCCACCAGAACGGTGACCTGCTTGCCGTTTTCCGCGGCGAGGGCCAGCGCCGATACGATCGGAGAGTGACCACTGACACGATAGAGCGTCTGCTTGATGGCCAGCACGTCCTCATCCTCGGCAGCCTGACGGATGAAAGCAACCACCGGATCAAAGCTGTCATACGGATGATGCAGGAGCACATCCCCCTTGCGGATCTGCGCGAAGATATCTCTGTCCGCCCGGAGTTCCGGCGTGATCTGCGGCACGTATGGTTTTACTTTATATTCCTGAAAACCGTCCAGGCCGTAACATTTCATGAGAAAGGTCAGATCCAGAGGACCGTTCACGGCATACATATCTCCCGTGTGCACGTTGAACTGTTTTTTCAGATACTTCATGAGGCGCTTGTCCATCCGCTCCTCATATTCAAACTTGATGACCTCGCCCCACTGCCGTTTCTTTAACTGCTTCTCGATCTCTTTTAACAGATCCTCCGCCTCGTCTTCCTCGATATCCAGATCGGCGTTTCGCATGATCCGGTAGGAACTGGAGCAGATGATCTCATGGTTCAGGAAGAGATCCGGCAGGAAATGCTCGATCAGCGTCTCCAGCAGGACGATCCTCGTCGTCCCTTCTCCGTTCTTCGGAAGAGTGATGATCCGAGGGAGCACGGACGGCACCTGGACGGTGGCCACATCGTACTCTTTCTTCGCCTTCTTGCCTTTATTTTCAATGAGGGCGGCGATATTCAGCGTCTTATTCTGAATCAGCGGGAACGGGCGGGAGGAATCGATGGCCATCGGTGTCAGCACCGGATAGACATTTTTGTGGAAATACTGGTCAAGATATTCCACCTCATCTTCCGTCAGTTCCTCGTATTTTAAGATCCACAATCCGGCCTCCCTGAGCTTTGGCTGCATGGAACGGCTGTAAACAGAATATTGTTTCTCAATAAACTCGTGGGTGACGTTCTGCAGGGCGTCCAGCTGTTCCTGCGCGGTCATTCCCGCGATATCCTTCTTCTGATATCCCGCGTTGATCATATCTTTCAGGGAAGCGATCCGGACCATGAAAAATTCATCCAGATTGGAGGCTGTGATGCTCAAAAACTTCATCCTCTCAAACAGCGGATTCTGCTTATCCTTCGCCTCGCCCAGAATACGTTTGTTAAATTCCATCCAGCTCAGTTCCCGATTATAAAAATTACCTGGTTGATCAAAAATTATTTTCTCTGCCATGACTGTCCCTCTCCTTAAAATACTCTTTTCTGCTTAATCACTGGCTTCACGCCCAGAATCTCGTTGAAATACTTCGCCTTCTTCTCGAACAGACTGATCTCCAGCGTGATATCCTTGTCGGACTCCACTGTGATGATCAGCTCCTTGCCTTTGCGCACAATGCTTCTCTCCCGGTACTTCTGCTCGTGTCCGCGGTCCAGCGCATTGGCAAGTCTGAGGATGGCCGCCAGCTTGGCGATCCGCAGGTATTCCTCCCGCAGAAACTCACTCTCCACCCTGTCTGTCTCCGGCAGAAACTCTGTGTTGTACCGCACCACATTTGCCACTTCCTGTCTCTCCCTGTGAGAGATTCCCATGATTTCTGTGGAAATGATGAGCTGGTATCCGTTCTGCCCCGGCTGATTCATGTTGATGTACTTGCCGATATCATGCAGAATGGCGGAGATCTCCAGCACCAGACGGTCTCGCTTGGACAGGCCGTGGAACTTCACGGTCCTATCAAAGATCTCGCAGGCAAGATCAGCGATGTATTCCGCGTGCACCCGGTTGGAGCGGTACCGCTTTCCGATGTATTTTACCGAGGCGATAATATCCTGGTAATAGTCATGTCTGATCTTGATCTTATTGGTATTTAAGGCGTAATCCACCACGCTTCCGTCGCACAGGTCCGTATCGCAGATATAGACGGTATCGGCCTTGGACAGTTCCAGAAACTTCTTATAGATGATGACAGACGGCAGCGTCATTCTGGCGTCCTCGATGGACATACCGTATTTTACGGCCAGGTCCTGATAGGAAGCCTTTTTGATTTTTTTGAAAATGTAACAGATCTGTTCATAGTTCAGTGTAAGAGAAGGATTCAGCTCCGGTACGATCCGCTTGAGATTCTTGATCTCATCCCCGATGGCCACCACATTTTTTATGGCCTTATCTTTCAGATAGGTACTGCGGAATATATCAATCTCATACTGGATGTACTCTTCCATGACCGAAATATAATCCAGAGCGTTGTGCTCCACCGACTCCAGAATCTCCAGAATCTTTACCGTGCCGATGGCCATATTCTGGGTCAGATACAGGGCCTGCTTGTCAAACAGGGATACCTGCACGCTGCCGGAACCGATGTCCAGAATGGCCGTATTTTTCTCCACAATCTTGTCAAAGTCAATCTCAGATACCTGAATTCCTTTGTACATTAAGAAACGTAACTCGGAATTGGACAGCATCTTCACGTCCACTCCTGTCCGGATCTTGATCTGATTCAGAACAGAAAGACGGTTTTTCGCATTCCGGATCGCGCTTGTGGCATAGCACTGGTACTCTTTTACGTCATACTCCTTTAACTTCAGCTGAAAACGGTTCAGCACATCGCTGATCTCCTCGATCTGCGAAAACGTGATCCGACCGGTACCATAAGCCTCTTTGCCCAGCTCATACTCATGACATACTCTGTCAATCTCCCGGATGCCGTTGGCCTGTGAGATCTCATAGATCTTCATGAGAAGACTCTTTGAGCCGATCACAATGGCCGCATAGGTAGAATACCTCATTTGTTCCTCCTTACTCTTTCAAATAAAAGAAAGAATCTACAGTGTGGTCAGTATCAATTAGATTGTTATATTGAAGAATCTGGTACTCCTGCACCATATCGTTGTACGGTGTTTCCTTCGCAGATTCATAATAATAACCGGATGCATCGTAAGCCCCCATGGCGCTGATTACCGGCAGCTTCTCATAGAGCTTCATGAGAAACTTCTGGTACGGCGTCATCTTAAGGCCCGCCTCTTTCAGCACGTAGGCGCTCAAATAATTGGCACTCATCTTGTCGATGATCGTCTCCTCGATATCATAGTTCGCCCAGATGATAAACGGCGTCTGATATTTTTTCATCAGTTCCTCCGCGGTCAGTTCATCGGAGGACTTGCCGAACAGGCTGTCGTAAAACCTGCTGGTGACCGCAGGCTGATGGTCGCCGAACATGACGATGATCGTCGGCTCCTCCACCTCGGAGAAATACTCCACCAGATACTGAAAAGCCTCGTCGGTCTTCTTTACCAGGGAGAGGTATTGTTCCGCCTGCTCATTTTTATGATTATCCGTGATCTGAATATCGTTGGTAAAATTGCTGTAGCTTTTGTTAAATCCACCGTGGTTCTGCATGGTCACATTGAAAAGATAAAACGGCTTTGATTTGTTTTTGCGCTCCTCGTAAAGCTCGATGATCTTCTCCATATTGGACTGGTCGGAAATGTATTTCCGGTACATGAGCGGATTGGTAAAGTCACTCTCACTGTAAAATCGCTCAAAGCCCATATAACCGTAGACCTCCGGCCGGTTCCAGCCGGACGCCAGATACGGATGGAGCGCCAACGCCCCCTTGTATCCCTGCTCTTTGAGCGTATAGGTCAGGTTCGGCAGCTTATCCTTCACCACCTGGGTGTAGGCGATGATACCATTTTGCAGAAAAGCCATGGTATTGCCCGTCAGAAACTCAAACTCGGAGTTGCAGGTTCCTGACCCGAAGATGGACATGTAGAGATTGCCCTTAATGGTATCTTCCGTCAGGTTGTGGATGAACGGCATATAGTCCTGATTCGTGGTAAAATCCCCCACCACCGAAAGGTCAGAAAACGCCTCGTTCATGATGGCGATCACATTCGGCTTCGTCCCGTCTTCGGTCCTCAGTCGTCCGCCCTTCTTACGCTCCTCATTGGCAAACTGTTCCTCGTAGCGGGCCGCGATATCTTCTGCCGCCTCCACGGAATAGTCGTCGGGCTTCTCCTGCACCAGAGAATTCATGTTGAGCACAAAGCCAAAGAAAAATCCGTTCTTGGCATAGCCCTTTTTCTGATCCCACACATTGTTTTTGATCCCGTAGCTTCGGAGTGTCCTCTCCTCCACCACAAAATAGCCCAGCACACTGACGGAGAGGGCGATCACACATCCCATGATGAGACGCTTCTTCCATCCGGTCTTTTTCTTCATCGGGCAGCGCCACAGCACCGCCAGATAGAGAAGAAGCAGCAGGGCGTTCCACACGAACACCGGCTGGATGGTGTAATCATAGTTGCCCGCCACGCCGGCTGCCGTGGTGGCCGACATGATGTCCGACGGAACGATCGGCGCGCCCTTAAAACTTAACACATAGTAGTTGGCAAGACCGACCACAAAGAAGAACAAGGTCCCGACCGTCACAGCCGCTTTTCTCGACACAAACAGAAGGTACAGAATCCCGAAAAACAGATAATATACCAGAATATTTAACAGACACTCTCCCGGATTGAGCCGGAAGACAGAATTATTGGTAAACCGTTCCACAAACCAGAAGGTAAACAGCGGGGAGGCATAAAACAAAAGATATCCCAGCGCCGCCTTTCCTTTTTCCGGTACGGGAATCGGATAGAGAACTAAAAGAATAACCAGGCCGATGAGCGCGCAGATGCCCGCCCACTGCTGGTAAATAGTCACCGGATAATAGAACTGGGCCACCAGGTACTTCTGCTGTTCCACCCGGTTGACCTGCAGCTTTCCCTCAAATCCGGTCTCTCTCGTACTCCACTGATAGACGATCGGCTCCCTGCCGGACTCCGTTCCCACCGTGGAGATCTGAATCGCATACTCTCTGCCCTTTTCCAGCTGAACATCCGTATCAAAATCGGTATAGTCAAAATCCAGCAGGTTGCTGTTCTTCCTGCTGACCTTCGCCACACTCTCCCCGGTGGTAAGATCAAGGATATTCAAGACCAGCTTTCCCTTCGCCACGCCCGAATAGTCATTGCTGAAATAGAGCTTGACTGTCTTAAGATGGGTGTGCTTCGCCTCAAACTTCTGTGTGACCACGCTGCCGTCCGAGAGCATGCACACCTGATCCACCCGGTACTTGTTGACCTGGCTGGTGGCATTCTTCTGGTAGTCCATGAAATTGTGACACAGAAACCACATGAAAAACAGCAGCATAGCCACCACGACCAGGCGGACGCCAAGGACTGCCTTCTCTTTTTTTCCAAACGGTTCTTTTTTTAATGATAGAAAACGACAGATATTTTTAAAGCTCATGTATAATCCTCTTTAATAGTTGCCCAGAATCTTAAAATCCGCGACCTCCGCACGCACTCCCTGCAGGGCGTTGCGCACAGCCGGATCGTGAAGATTGCCGGTGATATCAATGTAAAAGCGGTACTCCCACTGCTTATCCGGCAAAGGTACCGATTCAATATGGCTTAAGTTCAGATCATTATAAATAAAATGCGAAAGGATATTGTAAAGGGTTCCGCTCTCATGAAGCAGTGAAAATGAGATGCTGATCTTCCCCGCATCCTTCGTATACTGTCTCTTCTTGGAGAGCACCACGAACCGGGTGACATTGCTGTCCTCAAAATTAATACTCTCATCCAGAATCTCCAGACCGTAGAGCTTCGCCGCGAGCCGGCTGGCGATGGCCGCCTCCTCCGGATTGTTTCTCTTCGCGACCATCTCCGCCGCGATGGCCGTGTTGTCCACGCTCTTTTGTTCCACATCCAGCTTCTCCAGATAAGGCGCGCACTGCATCAGGCCCTGAGGATGAGAATACACAGTCTTTATCCCCTCTATTGTACTACCGGGGCATCCCAAAAGGCAATGGTCGACTTTCACAAAAACCTCGCCCACCATACACACATCATTCTCCAAAAGGATATCATAAACACCGGTCACATCCCCGGCGGAAGAGTTCTCGATCGGCAGCACGCCGTAATCGGCGTCCCCGTTATTTAAAGCGAGGGCCACCTCCTTAAACTTAGCCACACCGTAATGGTCCACATCCTCCCCGAAAAACTTCTCACAGGCCATGCAGGTAAAGGAACCCGGCACACCGGCATAGACTACCCTCGTATCCGGGAACATCACCAGCTCCGGCACTTCCGTGAAATAATTCTCGATGTATCGGTCCCGCTGGTGTACCAGATGATACTGGTACTTTCTGCTGATGGACATCATCTGGATAAAGATCTCCTCCAGACCCTTTACGATAAACGGGTTGGAGCGGTTCTTCGTGATGTCAGCCAGCTTCTCATCTTCCCGGTTTTTATCATAAATCGGAGCCCCCTCCGCCTTCTTGGCTTCCGCCAGCTCCGCCGTATATTTCATTCTTTTTTCAAATAATTCCGCGATCTGGTAATCCACATCTTTGATCTCATCTCTTACCTGATTCACGCTCTTTTTTATCTTATCCATTTATCCGTTCCCCTATCATATTATTTGTGATATTTGGATCAGCGCCTCCTTAAGTTCCAGGAACCGCTTCCGGTACAGAGGATGGACCCCGTACGGATTCAGCTCGCAGAGCGGTTCCAGCACAAACAGCCGCTTATGCAGTTCCGGATGTGGCAATACCAGCCGCGGATCGTCCGTCACCAGATCGTCAAAAAGAAGCAGATCCAGATCCAGCGTCCGCGGTCCCCAGTGAATCTTCCGCTCCCGGTGCGCCTCTTTTTCAATCTCCTGCAGGAGATGAAGCAGTTCCTCCGGCTCATAAAGCGTCTCAAAAGCAAACACCGTATTTAAAAACTTATCCTGATCCAGGTAACCGTAAGGCTCGGTCTCGATCACCGACGCCGCCCGCAAATCCCGGACGTCTGGCTCCTGTGCAAGCCGCTTTTCTGCCATTGCAAGGTAAGCCTGCCGGTCTCCCATATTGGACCCGACTCCCACAAAAACCTGATGCCATCCTCTCTCAATGGTCACCGACGCGTGATCCAGATGCATCATCACCGGCGCCCACGGCTTCTTCACCGTGATCTTCACCCTCTTTACCATGGAAAATGTGTGAAGAATCTTCGCGGCAAGCCGCTCCGCCACCCGCTCCAGCAGCTGATCGTTCTGCTTTTTCATCTCCGCTGTGATGAGACGGCACACATCGCCGTAGCTGACCGAGTCCCCGAGGGCGTCGCTTCGGCCCGCCTTCCTCGTGGAGAGAAACAGCACCGCATCCACCAGAAACTTCTGGCCCAGTACATTTTCTTCTTTATATACGCCATGATTACAAAACACTTCCAGATTCTTTATCGTGATCTCATCCATATTCTTCCCTCTGTCTTTTCCGGCTGCGCTTTGCCGCCGATGTATCTCACAGACTGTCGTGCGCATGACTCTCTCGCGGCCGCGCTCTGCCGCCAGTCTATCTCTGGCAGACATACCTGCCGCGCGCATGACCCTTTCCGGCTGCGCTCTGCGGCGTCACCCGTGAAGAATTGCCTCCGCCATCTTAAGCGCCCGGTAGTTCCCCTTCACATCATGTACCCGAAACAGCGAAGCCCCCTTCATCCTTCCGATGACCGTGGTGGCCGCCGTCCCCTCGTCCCGCTCATCCACCGGCAGGTCAAGGGCGGTTCCTACGACCCGTTTTCTCGATGTGCCCAGCAGGACCGGCAGATCAAACTCCGCCGTCAGCAGATCCAGATGCTTTATGACCATGAGATTCTGCTCATAGCTCTTGGCAAAGCCCACGCCGGGGTCCAGCACGATCTGTTCCCGTCTGATTCCGGCCTTCCCGGCAATGCGCAGCGTCTCCCGCAGATCATTGAGATAATCCGAAAAGAAGTCCGTGTATGCCTCATCCTTCCGGTTGTGCATGAGGCAGCAGGCTGCGCCGCTCCCGGCAAGGAGCCGGGCCAGACGACCATCTTCCTCCCACCGGAGCCCCCAGATGTCGTTGATCATGTCCGCTCCGGCAGAAAGTCCGGCTTTTGCCACTTCATATTTGTAAGTATCCAGAGAAACCGGAACGTCGAACCGTTTTTTTACCGCCTCGATGACCGGGATCACCCGTCCGATCTCCTCCTCATCTGTGATCTTCACATGGCCGGGCCGGGTGGACTCCCCGCCGATATCCACAATGGCCGCGCCGTCCTTTATCATCTCCTCCGCCCGGAAAAGAGCCGCGTCCAGTGCCTGCCAGCGTCCCCCGTCGGAAAAAGAGTCCGGCGTCACATTCAGGATACCCATGATATATCCCCGATGTCTTAAGTCAAAATCATATCTGCCAATCTTCATAATAACTTCCCCTGTTTCCAGATGGCCGCGTCCATATCCTCCATGAAAGAGAGAGAACCGCAGACCACGATCACATCCTCAGGCTTTGCCAGAAGCAGCGCCCGGGCCAGCGCCTCGTTGACGCCGGAAAAGACGCGTGTCCTCATATGACAGCGCTTCGCCGCCTCCGCCAGTGTCTCCGCCGCCAGCCCCCTCGGATTGTCGGGCCGGAAGGCGTAGAGTTCCTCTCCGAGCGGCGCCAGAAAGGAGAGCATCTCTTTATACTCCTTGTCTTTCAACACTCCCATTATATAGAGGATTCTCCGGTTTGTAAAATGTTTTTCCAGAAACTGCGCCAGTCTCCTGGCCCCGTCCGGATTGTGCGCCCCGTCCCGGATCACCAGCGGGCGCTCCCGAAGAATCTCCAGCCGCCCCGGCCAGCGGGTCTTGGCAAGGCCCTGCCGCATGACTGTCCACGAAAAAGACGGCCATGCGCCCATCTCCCACAGCTTCTCGGCCGCGGCCAGCGCCGTCACCGCATTTGACACCTGATGCCGCCCCGGCAGAGGGATAAAAAAGCGGTGTTTCTTCCATATAAATGTACTGCCTTTCACCGATTCTTCTTTCACCTGCGCCATATCCTCCGTCAGAAAAATGGCAGGCGCTTCCTTTTCCTCCGCCCGCTCCCGGATAACCTGGCAGACTTCCGGTACATTTTCTGAGACGATCACAGGCACATGCTCCTTGATGATACCGGCCTTCTCACCGGCAATCTCTGCCAGCGTATCTCCCAAAAACTCTTTGTGATCAAAGCTGACGGAGGAGATCAGGGTAAGCAGCGGACGTTCCACCACATTGGTGGCATCCAGCGTTCCGCCCATCCCCGTCTCGATCAGGGCGAAATCCACCCCTTCTTCCGCGAAATAGAGAAAGGCCAGCGCCGTCTCCACCTCAAAGAGCGTCGGTTTTCGCTCGCTCCACTCTTCCATCTCAAAAAGCGCCTCTTCCATGCGCCCGTAATACTGCTCCAGCTTCTCCTGTGTGATGGCCTCGCCATTAATCTGAAACCGCTCCTCATAGGAATGAATCGTCGGGGAAATGTATCTTCCTACCCGGCAGCCGCTCTCCGTCAGAATGGAGGAGAGAAAAGCAAGCACAGAACCCTTTCCGTTGGTTCCCGCGATGTGTATCACATTGATCTCCCGCTCCGGATGTCCCAGAACAGCAAGAAGCTCCCTGACCGCGTCCAGTCCGGGAGAACTGCCTCTTTTTTTTAATTGATCCACAATGTCATAATATCGATACTTCATAGAATTTATCACCAGTTCCCATATTCAGTCTTCTCATAACTTATTACTATACCGAGAGAACGGAAATTTGTCAATTTTTTACCGTAAAATTTGTGTAAATTGTATAGGGCAGGGGACCGGAGCACGTCCCGCCGGTGCACTTTTCTTCCGTAAAGATAAAAGGTCCCATAAAAGAAAAAAGAATCCTGACATGCAGGATTCTCCTTCGGCGCGTCTTGCGCCCGTATCTTCTTTATGCCGGCGGACCTGGCGGCATACGCGCTGCCGCCGGCATCAGATATGATCACACTTCAAAAATCAGGTCACCGTAGCTTGGGAATGGCCATGCTTCTTTGGCAACCAGCATCTCCAGACGGTCTGCCGGGGCACGCAGCGCATTCATGGCCGCAAAGACTACATCATGGTAATACCGTCCCTGTGCCACCACATCATCGGAAGCCTCCGCTCTGTCGGTCACTTTCTCCAGCTCTTTTAACGCGCTGAAAGCTTCCTTCACATTTGCCGCGATATCATTCATCAGCGTCTCCTGCACGGAAGTATCCACCGACGGGGTAGCCGCCTTGATGGCGTTGATGGAGTCTGCCAGGCTGGTCTGATACTTGATGCAGGCCGGGATGATCTGTTTCTTCGCCATATCGATCATGGTGAGCGCCTCGATGTGGATCGTCTTGGCGTAGGTCTCGTAGAGAACCTCCGCGCGGGCTTCCAGCTCGGCCTGGGTCAGCACGCCGTGTCTCTCAAACAGGGATACCGTCTCCGGCTTAACGAGAGCCGGGATGGCGTCCACCATACATTTGATGTTCGGCAGTCCTCTGCGCTCTGCTTCCTCCACCCATTCCTGTGTATATCCGTCTCCGTTGAAGATGATCCGTCTGTGCGCCACCATGGTCTCCTTGATCATATCATGGATTGCCATGGTGATGTTGTCGGACTTCTCCAGCTGATCGGCCATATCACAGAGCACGTCGGCTACGATGGTATTAAGCACAGTATTCGGGTCTGCGATGGACTGGGTGGAACCGACCATACGGAACTCGAACTTGTTGCCGGTAAAGGCGAACGGCGAGGTACGGTTCCGGTCGGTGGCGTCCTTCTTAAAGTGCGGCAGAGAATGTACACCGGATACGTACTCTTCCCCTTCCAGAGAACTGGTGGCCTCTCCGGCGTCCACGAACTGCTCCACCACGTCCTCCAGCTGCTCGCCGAGGAAGATGGAGATGATAGCCGGCGGCGCTTCGTTGGCGCCCAGACGGTGGTCGTTACCCGGTGTGGAAGCCGATACACGAAGCAAGTCGGCATGCTCATCCACGGCACGTAAAACCGCTGCCAGGAATAAGAGGAACTGCATATTCTCGTGCGGGGTCTTGCCCGGATCTAAGAGGTTCTCTCCGGCATCGGTGGTCATAGACCAGTTGTTGTGCTTGCCGGAACCGTTGATACCGGCAAACGGCTTCTCATGAAGCAGACATTTCAGCCCCTGCTCATCGGCAATCCGCTGCGCGGTCTCCATGATAAGCTGGTTGTGGTCGGTGGCCACATTGTTCTGGTCATAAATTGGCGCGATCTCGTGCTGCGCCGGAGCCACCTCGTTGTGCTGGGTTTTGGCGGAGATGCCCAGCTTCCAGAGCTCTTCGTTAAACCTCTGCATAAATCCGAGAATCCGCTCCGGAATCGTTCCGAAATAATGATCGTCCATCTCCTGTCCTTTCGGAGGCATGGCGCCGAATAAGGTACGTCCAGTGAAGATCAGGTCTTTTCTCTTTAAATATGTACTCTTATCCACCATAAAGTATTCCTGCTCCGCACCGACGGAAGTGCTCACATGCTGCGCCGTCGTATTGCCGAACAGTCGTAAGATACGCATGGCCTGCACATCCAGCGCCTGCATGGAGCGAAGCAGCGGTGTCTTCTTATCGAGGGCTTCGCCCTTGTAGGAACAGAAGGCGGTAGGGATACAGAGGATGGTGGAATGCGGCGTCTCCTTGATGAAGGCCGGGGACGTGCAGTCCCAGGTGGTATAGCCTCTCGCCTCACAGGTGGCGCGCAGTCCGCCGGACGGGAAGGAGGAGGCGTCCGGCTCGCCCTTGATCAGCTCCTTACCGGAGAACCGGAGAAGGGTGGTGCCGTCATCCTGTGGATCGATGAACGCGTCATGTTTCTCCGCAGTGATACCGGTC
>DXEQ01000238.1 GCA_019114885.1 Candidatus Anaerobutyricum stercoripullorum | reverse complement strand
ATAAAACAAGCAAAAAAGAAGGAGAAAAACTTGAAAAAACACGGTTTGGTAAAGAAATGTATGACTTTTGCGCTGGGAGCGGCGCTGATTATGGGCATGGCAGGCTGCGGCCCGGCCGGTTCTGACAGCGGCAGCGGACAGGATGCCAACGAGACGTCCGGAACAGAAGCGGCCCGGGAGGGGGCCACTGCGGCGCAGGCGGCAGCGGGAGAGGAGACGACACTTCTGATCGCGGCTGCAGCCAGTCTGGAAGCGGTATTTGAGGATCAGCTGATTCCGATGTTTGAGGAGGCCAATCCGGGCATTCAGGTGGAAGGAACTTACGCAAGCTCCGGTGATCTGCAGCAGCAGATTGAATCGGGACTGGAGGCGGATCTGTTTATGTCAGCGGCAACCTCCAATATGGATACCCTGGTGGAGGAAGGCCTTGTTGATCAGGCCTCCGTTGTGAATCTGCTGAAAAACGATGTTGTTCTGATCGTGCCGGAAGGCGTGGAGTCCAACGTTACCGGTTTTGAGGATCTGGCCAACGCAGATGTGGTTGCCATCGGCGATCCGGAAAGCGTTCCGGCAGGAAAATACGCCCAGGAGATTCTTACAGGTCTTGGCATCTATGACCAGGTGGCAGAGAAGGCAAGCTTCGGCAACAGCGTGACCGAGGTACTCACCTGGGTGGCAGAGGGAAGCGCCGACGCAGGCATCGTATATTCTACGGACGCGCTCACAGAAAACAGCAACGGCGATGACAAGAAGGTGACCGTTCTGGCAACGGCAGACGATTCCATGATGGAAACACCGGTCATCTATCCGGTGGGTATCACCACTTCCACCACCAGAAAAGAAGCGGCTCAGACCCTGGAGGACTTCCTGCAGAGCGAAGAAGCCATGAATGTATTTGTGGAAGCAGGATTTACCGCTAATAAATAAACAGTTTTAAATTACAGGTCTTTTGAAACAGCAGTCCGGGCGGCGCATGGCGCGTCCCCGGACGTTCTCTGTGTCACAAGACCGGGATGGAAAGGAATCATTATGGACTGGTCACCGGTACTTATCTCGTTAAAGACAGCGACCGCCAGCATCATCATTACATTTTTTCTGGGAGCTGCCATGGCGGAGCTGGTATTCTGCATCAAAAATAAAAAACTGAAAATGATTCTGGATGGGCTGTTCACCCTTCCGCTTGTTCTGCCGCCGACGGTGGCCGGATTTTTTTTACTGTACATTTTTGGAATCCGGAGACCGGTCGGAAAGTTTCTGGTGGATTATTTCTCGGTGAAGATTGCCTTTTCCTGGGAAGCCACAGTGCTGGCGGCGGTACTCATTTCATTTCCTCTCATGTACCGGGCGGCGAGAGGAGCCTTCGAACAGGTGAATCCCGATCTGCTTTCGGCGGGAAGAACCCTAGGAATGTCCGAGTGGAACATTTTCTGGAAAATACAGTTTCCTGTGGCAAGACCCGGCGTGGTGTCCGGCGCGGTGCTGGCCTTCGCCAGAGGTCTCGGCGAATTCGGCGCCACGGCGATGATCGCCGGAAACATCAGCGGCAAGACGAGAACTCTTCCGCTGGCGGTCTACGCGGCGGTGGCGTCCGGAGATACGCGGGAAGCTTCGGGATATGTGGCGGTTCTGGTTGGCATCTCATTTCTGGTTGTGATCATGATGAATTATTTTTCTATGAAGACGCCGGGAAGCGACAGAGCGGGCAGGCGCGGACGCCGGGGAAAACGTGCCGCCGGATTCACCGAGAATAAATAGGAAAGCAGGTAAAAGAGATGGCGATAACAGTACACATCAGAAAACAATTGAAAGATTTTGAATTGAAGGTGGATTTTGACCTGGAAAGCGGCTGTATGGGACTTCTTGGCGCGTCGGGCTGCGGAAAGAGCATGACCCTCAAATGTATCGCGGGAATCGAGACGCCGGATTCCGGCCGGATCACACTCAACGGCCGTGTGCTGTTTGACTCCGGGCGAAAAATAAATGTATCGCCGCAGAAGAGAAAGGTGGGCTATCTCTTTCAACAGTACGCGCTGTTTCCGCACATGACGGTGCGGCAGAATGTGGAGGCGGGGCTGTCCGGCACCGGAAAAAAATTCTCCTCCAGGCAGGAGAAGAACGAGTACATTACCGGCCTGCTGGAACAGTTCCATATACCGGAGCTGGCAGACGCACTGCCAGGACGATTGTCCGGCGGTCAGCAGCAGCGGGTCGCCCTGGCGAGAATCATCGCTTCCGATCCGGATATCCTGCTTCTGGATGAGCCATTTTCCGCCCTGGACAGCTATCTTCGGGAGCAGCTTCTGCAGGAGATGAAAGGCATGCTTGGCAGCACCTATCAGAAAGATGTGCTGATGGTGTCCCACAGCCGGGACGAAATCTATCAGATGTGCCCGAGGATGGCGGTTATGTGCCCGGGAGGTATAGAAATAGCCGGCAGCACAAAGGAACTTTTCCGCAATCCGGTCACCGTGGGAGCAGCCAGACTCACCGGCTGCAAAAACCTGTCCCGGGCAGAGATTCTCAGCGACCACGAGCTGTACGCCATAGACTGGGGAGTCCGCCTGCATGTGGCAGACGTCATCGCGGAGGGCGTCACACACGTGGGGCTGCGCGCCCATGATTTTGCGGTACCATATGGAGGTGCGAAACATGGCGATGGCGAAGACATCTTGCCGGAAAATGTGGAGAAAAGTAATGTGATGAACTGCGCTCTGGAACGCATTACGGAGGCGCCATTTGAAATCTATCTTATATTGAGGAATACTGCTGCCGAGAAAAACGACTCGGAAAACGACTCGGCAGAAACTGCTCATAC
>DXEQ01000237.1 GCA_019114885.1 Candidatus Anaerobutyricum stercoripullorum | reverse complement strand
TATACAAGTTCTCCTTTCTGATCGGTGTGGTTGATTATGAAAATTAGAAACATAGTTTCTTAAATGGAATAAAAAAACTCCGGATGCAGTCATGCCTGTCTCGGAGTCAGTGGTGCTTCCTGGGTAAATTTTGCCATAAATATTAAAAAGCATTAATAATTATGTTACCACTTCTTTACGTTTTTTGCAAGAATTTCGTCAAAACTTCCTGACAAATATCGAAGCTTCTGTTATTATAGTAAAAGAGCTGCTGCGGGAAGGAAGGACAGGGCAGGAGACTGCCGGCCGCCGGAGGCGGCAGCAGTGAAGGAGCGTGAAAGACAATGATTGGGACAGAAAAAACATTTTATGTGAATGGAAGGATATTTACGGCAGACGACGTCATGCCGGAGGCGGACGCCATGCTGGTGAAGGATGGGCGTATCCTCTGGGTCGGCAGGGAGAAAGACGCAGACCCGGGCGATGCAGCCAGGGTGGATCTGCAGGGCAGGAGGGTGATTCCGGGATTTGTGGACGCCCACATGCATCCGGTGATGCTGGCAGATTTCAGCAAGAAGATCGCCGTGATGCCGCCAAAGATTCATTCTGTCGAAGAGATGAAGGATGCCATCCGGGCACGGAGAGAACAGCAGGGGCCGGACCAGTGGGTAGAAGGCTGGGGCTACGATGAGGAGGGCCTTGCCGAGAAACGGTCGCCAAACCGCTACGATCTGGATGAGGCGTGCGGTGACGCGCCGGTGTCCATTCTGCGTACCTGTGCGCACATCCGCTGTGTCAACAGCAGGGCGCTTGAACTGGCAGGAATCGACCGGAATACGCCGGACCCGCCGGGCGGCGAGATCGAGCGGGATGAGAACGGGGAACCGACGGGAGTGCTCAAGGAGAATGCCAGCAACTATATGGCCTCGTTTCTGCCGGTGGAGACCGCCGAACAGAAGGTGGAGAACCTGCTGAAGTTGGGAGAGCTTCTGAATTCACAGGGGATCACTTCTATTTGCGATATGGGCAATCTGGATGATACCGATAATTCTCCTATTTATAAAGAGGCAGCGAAGAGAGGGTTTGCTCAGAAAGTGGGCATCTATTATATGTGGTCGTTTCTGGCGGACAGCGGATTTTCCCTCACGCGGGAGGACATGAACCGGAACCAGCAGATTTTTGCCGCCGGACTCAAGCTCATCGGGGACGGAAGCGTCTCCGGGCGTACGGCCTGGATGAACCGGCCGTTTCGCGGATCGACGGACGAATACGGGATATCCGTGTGTCCGGATGAGCTGATGGAGTCGGCCATCACATTTTGTAAGGAGAACCATTGCCAGCTGTCCATGCATGCCATGGGCGGAAGAGCCATCGAGCGGATGGTGGACCGGGCGGCGCAGGAAGAACCCTGGACGCAGGAGGACGTCCCTTATGTAAGAATCGAGCACGTGACAGATCCGACGATGGAGAGTATCCGGAAGGCAAAGGCGCACGGGATCTCTTTTGTGACCCAGCCGATCTTTATGTATGCGGAGGCGGCCAGCTACCGGAAGAATCTGGGCGTGGACTGGATGCGGCAGTGTTATCCGGTGCGGACCATGCTGGATGAGGGCGTGCTGGTGGGATTTTCCACGGATGCGCCGGCTACCTACTGGGCGGTGCCGTCGGACCCGCTGCCGGGACTCAGACAGGCGGTGAGTCGTGTGACTGCCGACGG
This sequence comes from Candidatus Anaerobutyricum stercoripullorum, assembly GCA_019114885.1. Lineage (GTDB taxonomy): Bacteria > Bacillota > Clostridia > Lachnospirales > Lachnospiraceae > Anaerobutyricum > Anaerobutyricum stercoripullorum. Next base: position 1,732 of record DXEQ01000237.1, on the reverse strand, counting down.
TACGGACTGCGGCAGAGAGCAGGCAGTGGATATCCGCACAGCCGTCACCCTCTATACCAGAGAGGCAGCCAGGGGGGCGGGGTTCCCGGATACGGGGATGCTGGCGCCGGGATACCATGCGGATTTTGTCGTCCTTGACCGGGATATTCTGTCGGTTCCGGCGGAGGAGATCACGGACATTCAGGTTATGGAAACCTATGCGGACGGCCGATGCGTGTACCGTCGCTGACAGCCGGATGCGGGAGAAGAGCAGAAAGAATATGTTTATTGCCTGAAAGAACGGTTTAATCATTTAATAAATATAGAAAAGATATGGAAGAAGAAAGAAAAGCAGACAAAAAAAGAAGATAAAACAACAGAGGAAGAGAGGTAAAGTTATGTTTCATATGCCAGAATACAGAGAACCGGATTTTACACAGGAGAAGTTCATAAACGCGCCGGACGCGGCGTGGGAGGCCGTGACCATTCCGGGCGTGGCGCCGGAGAATTATCACAGCACTTCCATGTATCCGGAGTATTTTAAGATTGAAGGGCAGTGGAAGCTGGCGAAGGAAAGCCGCATGGATTCCAGCGTCGTGCTCGGCGAAGACGGTGAACTTTATGTGGTGGAGAACCGGAATCTGAAGCTGGGGGATAAGGTGATCATCGGAAGGACGGAGAATGCGGAAGAAGGCATCTATCTCCACAGCCGTGGATTTGAGAATCCGGAGGACGGGGAGAACGACCAGTTTGTGTTCCGCCAGGGAAGAAGCCGGGAGACTTCCTACGCCAGAGACTATGACCGCCTGTTTGAACTGCTCAAATACGAGAGAGAGCACGGCAATATCCTCTGGGTCATGGGACCGGCGTTCTCCTTTGACGCCGATGCCAGAAGAGCCATGCAGGCCATGGTGGAGAACGGGTATGTGGACGGTCTGATGGCAGGAAATGCGCTGGCGACCCACGATCTGGAAGGAGCCATGTTCCACACGGCGCTGGGACAGGATATTTACACCCAGAAGTCCCATCCGAATGGACACTATAATCATCTGGATGTGATCAACCGGGTGAGAAAGAGCGGCTCCATCCCGCAGTTTATTGAGGATTACAAGATTGACAACGGCATCATGTACAGCTGCGTGAAGAATGACGTCCCGTTTGTGCTCACCGGTTCCATCCGTGACGACGGCCCGCTGCCGGAGGTGATCGGAGACGCCTACAAAGGACAGACGGCCATGCGGAACATGGTAAAGAAAGCGACCACAGTGGTCTGCCTTGCCACCATGCTGCACACCATCGCCACCGGCAATATGACGCCGTCCTACCGGGTGCTTTCTGACGGCACGGTGCGTCCGGTATTCCTTTATACGGTGGACGCCGATGAGTTTGTGGTGAATAAGCTTCTGGACCGGGGCAGTCTGGCTGCCACCACCATCGTCACCAACGTGCAGGACTTCATCATGATCGTGGCGAAAGGAATGGGACTGCTGTGATGATGCGGGAAAAGATGCAGATGTGGAGGAAGGCCTTTCGGGCGGCCTTCCCCTACACGATCCCGATCTTTGCGGGTTTCTGGTTTCTGGGACTGACCTACGGCATCTATATGAATGTGTCGGGATTCCCGTTCTGGTATCCCATGCTCATGAGTCTCACCATCTTTGCCGGTTCCGTGGAGTTTGTAGCGGTGAATCTGCTTCTGGGGGCCTTCAATCCTCTGCAGGCGCTGGCTATGACGCTGATGATCAACGCAAGA
>DXEQ01000236.1 GCA_019114885.1 Candidatus Anaerobutyricum stercoripullorum | reverse complement strand
AGAATAAGAATGTACTCGAGTACAAATAGATTAACGATGCATTTAAGGATATTGAGTTAACCCCGGAGAAGTTCGAGTGGATTCTTGACTATTTTGAGAAGCAGGGCGTGGACGTCCTGAACACCAGTGAGGACGACAGCGACGACAATTATATAGATGACGACGCTGAGGAAGTGGAGCTCATTGACGATACGGACATCCTCGAGGGCGTCAGCCTGGAAGATCCGGTGCGCATGTATCTGAAAGAGATTGGTAATATCCCGCTGCTGACAGCTGAGGAGGAGGTTTTTCTCGCCCAGCGTATTGAGAAGGGGGACGAGCAGGCCAGGAAGCAGCTCATTGAGGCGAACCTGCGTCTGGTAGTCAGCATCGCCAAGAAGTATGTGGGAAGGGGCATGTCTTTCTTGGACCTGATTCAGGAAGGCAACATGGGTCTGATGAAGGCCGTGGAGAAGTTTGATTATAAGAAGGGCAACAAGTTCAGTACCTATTCCACCTGGTGGATCCGTCAGGCCATCACCAGAGGTATTGCCGATACGGCAAAGACCATCCGTGTGCCGGTACATATGGTGGAGACCATCAACAAGACGCTCCGCACATCCAGAATGCTTCTGCAGGAGCTGGGAAGAGAACCTACGAACGAGGAGATCGCCAAGAAGATGAATATGCCGGTGGCAAAGATTGACGAGATCTTAAAGACTTCCAGAGATCCGGTTTCTCTGGATACGCCGATCGGTGAGGAGGAAGACAGCCAGCTGGGCGACTTCATCGAAGATGAGTCCCTGCTCTCTCCGGTGGATTCCGCATCCTTCTCCATGTTGAAGGAAGAGCTGGAAGTGGCCATGGCGTCTCTGACAGAGAGAGAGAGAAATGTCATCAAGCTCCGTTTCGGTCTTGACGACGGAAAGACCCGGACTCTTGAGGAGGTCGGCAAGGAGTTTAACGTGACCAGAGAGCGTATCCGTCAGATCGAGGCGAAGGCGCTTCGCAAGTTACGGCATCCGAGCCGGAGCCGAAAGCTTAAGGATTTCCTGGAGTAGGAGGCGGCCCTTTCGGGACAGGATTTCCGGCGAGAAGCATATTGCCAAATGATAAATAATTGATTAAAATAATGGGAAGACTGAGAGATCAGGCTTCCCATTATTTATGGGAAATATAACCCGGATGGCGGGAGCGTACAGAGGGGGCGGCTGTGATTCCCCGAAAGAAGAGGAATCGACTGTACTTTTCGCGGGCGAAACGGGACAAAGAGAAGACTGTAAACACTACTATTTTATTTTTATAATAAGAGGATAATACAATGAAAGACGGTTTTTTGCGGGTGGCGGCGGCATCGGTGGATGTGAAGGTTGCTGACCCGGTTTTTAACAAAGAAAATATCATGAAGGCAATAAAAAAGGCGGAAGAACGCCATGTGAAGGTATTGGTTCTTCCTGAACTGGCGCTGTCTGCCTACACCTGCGGAGATCTGTTCTGGCAGAAGCCTCTTCTGGAAGAGAGCAGGCGGCAGCTGGCCGCTCTGGTGGAGGAGACGGCAGATCTGTCCATGGTCCTGGTGGTGGGCGTGCCGCTGGTCATTGATCAGAAGCTGTATAACTGTGCGGTATTTTTGTACAGAGGCCGGATTCTCGGCGTGGTGCCGAAACATAATCTGCCGAACTATGCGGAGTTTTATGAGGCGAGACATTTCACACAGGGAAAACGGGAGGTGGAGATGATCCGACTTCTGGGGCAGAAAGTGCCGTTTGGTATGAACATCCTTTTCTGTTGTGAAAATGTGGAGAATCTGGTCCTGGCCTGCGAGATCTGCGAGGATCTGTGGGTGCCACTGCCTCCGTCCACCTTCCATGCGCTGGCCGGAGCCACGGTGATCTGTAACCCGTCCGCCAGCGACGAGACGACCACCAAGGATGACTATCGCCGGGAACTGGTGAGCTCCCAGTCGGCAAGGCTCGTCTGCGCCTACATCTATGCGTCCGCCGGGGAGGGAGAGTCCACCCAGGATCTGGTGTACAGCGGCCACAATATGATCACGGAGTACGGCGCGGTGCTGGCAGAATCCGCGCGGTTTGAGAATCATTATACCGAGGCAGAGATCGATCTGCAGAGATTGGCGGCGGACCGTCAGAAGACGTCCACCTTCCGGACGGACGACGGCGGCCAGCCATATTATCGGGTTTATTTTACATTGGAAGAAGAAGAGACAGAGCTTAACCGGCACTTTTCCCGGACGCCGTTTATCCCGGACAGCAGGGAGGACCGGGAGAAACGCTGTGATGAGATTCTGACCATACAGGCCATGGGATTTAAGAAGCGGCTGGCGCACACGAGCTGCCGCCACGCAGTCATCGGTATCAGCGGCGGACTGGATTCCACGCTGGCCGTGCTGGTGACGGCGCGGGCATTTGATATGCTGGGTCTGCCGAGAGAGGGAATCATCTGTGTGACCATGCCATGCTTCGGCACCACGGACCGGACGTATTCCAATGCGGTGACGCTGACAAAGCGGCTGGGCGCTTCCCTGAGAGAGATCCGGATCAACCGGTCGGTGGAACAGCATTTTAAAGATATCGGTCATGACATTGACGTCCATGACGTGACCTATGAGAATTCGCAGGCCAGAGAGCGGACGCAGATTCTCATGGATATCGCCAATCAGGTGGGCGGCATGGTGATCGGAACCGGAGACATGTCCGAGCTGGCGCTGGGATGGGCCACCTATAACGGCGATCACATGTCCATGTATGCGGTAAACTGTTCGGTGCCAAAAACGCTGGTGCGGCATCTGGTGCGCTATTATGCCGACACCACCGGGGAGGAAGAACTGCGGAAGGTACTGCTTGATGTGCTGGATACCCCGGTCAGCCCGGAACTGCTGCCGCCGGTGGACGGTGTGATCTCCCAGAAGACGGAAGATCTGGTGGGACCTTATGAGCTCCACGATTTTTATCTTTACTATATGCTACGGTTCGGCTTCGGACCGTCCAAAATCTTCCGCCTGGCCAGAAAGGCCTTCGGCGGAGATTATGAGGATGCGGTGATCTACAAATGGCTCCGCACCTTCTGCTGGCGGTTCTTCGCGCAGCACTTCAAACGTTCCTGCCTTCCGGACGGACCGAAGGTGGGTTCCATCGCCGTATCGCCGCGGGGAGATCTGCGGATGCCGAGCGACGCAAGTCCGGCTGTGTGGATGGCGGAACTGGACGGCTTAAAAGAACGGCTGGGACTGGTCTGATGACCCGTGCCTGGCACAGCCATAAGCGGGACTTTTTGCGCAGGCAGAATGAAACCGCGCGCCGCGGCTGAGACGGTTTGCCCGGCGGCCGTCAGGATTTTGCTTTCTGGAGCGCGTTTTTTATGGCCTGCTGCAGGATGAGCCCTGTGTAACGGCTTTCCGAGTCGAGGGTGAGCTCGTCGACGGAGGAGATGCTGTCCAGCTGTTCATTGATGCTGTCCAGAGACGGTTCCAGCAGCGGATACATGGCGGTGACGCTTTCCGACAGATTATTCAGGCTCACGGAGGTAATATTATTTTCATCCACGGACACTGCCACATCCAGGGCGGTGTCCCCCAGAGTGATGGTGGAAGTGTAGACGCCCGGTGTGTAGACGCCGGCGCTGGTACGTACATTTTTTTCTTCCGGAGCGAACATGAAGATGAGCAGAAGAATGAGGACGATCGCCAGACAGATAAAAAGGGCGGTATAGATCAGTTCTTTGGCTTTTACAACAATGATTTTAGTTT
>DXEQ01000235.1 GCA_019114885.1 Candidatus Anaerobutyricum stercoripullorum | reverse complement strand
GTTTCTTTTCTTCTTTCAGCAGGATTGTGTCCTTCATCCGCATCATGGTCGTCGTCATGAGCGCCGACAGCGCAATGACGGAAGCGCCATATTCTTCCGCCGCCGCAATGATCGTATCCGCCGGCACATCCTTTCCCAGGTCATACACCTGATATCCGTAATTTTTGAGCATGAGAGCCACCAGATTCTTGCCAATATCGTGGATATCTCCCTCCACAGTGGCGATGACGATCACCGGTTTCTCCGTTTCGCCGCCGTCTTCCTGCAGCATCGGTTCCAGATAAGCGATGCCCTCCTTCATGGTATTGGCGCTGGCAATGAGCTGCGGCAGGAAATAAATCTGCCTGTCAAACAGCCGTCCCACCTCATTGATCGCCGGGATGAGCATCGTATCAAGAATCTCCTTCGGCGCCGCGCCATCCTGCAAAGCTGCCTTCACCCAATCTGTGATCTCTTCGGTGTTGCCTTTTAACACGGCTTCAAAAACCGGCGTCTGTGGAACTTCTGTCCCCTTTCCGTCTTCGGCGCCAGCCGCCCGCTCCGTACCGCCGTCTTTTGGCACGGCGCCTTTTGCAGCCCGGGGCACAGGCAGAAGACCTTTTTCCTCCATCCGCTGCACCTGTTCAATGTAAGCCAGATCCGCCTGCGGCTTATTCTGCAGTAAATCCGACGCAAAAGCCAGCCCCATCAGCAGCGCATTGGACGGGTTGGCGATGGCCATCGTCAGTCCGCTCTGCACCGCCATGGCGGCAAAGGCTCCATTGACATATGCCCGCTCCGGCAGTCCAAAGGAAATGTTGGACAGTCCCACGGTGGTACAAAGACCCAGCTCTTCTTTACAGTAACGGATCGTCTCCAGTGTCTCCAGCGCCGCTTTTTTATTGGCGCCGATCGTGGTGACAAGACCATCCACAATGATCCGGCTGCGGTCAATCCCGCAGGCTTCCGCCCTCTCCAGCACCTGATGGATCAGGGTCTTTTTCTCCTCCAGACTTTCCGGCAGTCCCCGGTCCGAAAGAGGAAGTAAGATAAACATGGCGCCATATTTCTTCACAAGAGGAAGCAGTTTCTCAATCTTCTCTTTTTCCATGGAGATGGAATTCACCAGCGCGCGTCCCGGATAGGCTCTGAGCGCCGCCTCCATCACATCGACATAGCTGGTATCGATACAAAGAGGCAGGTCGGATACCATGGTCACCTTCCGGATCGCCCGGAGCATCATCTCTTTTTCATCGATCCCGTTGGTCCCCATGTTGATATCCAGGATATGCGCTCCCATCTCTTCCTGCTGTTCTGCCATCTTCTCCACAATGTGAAGCTTTCCTTCCCGCAGCTCCTGCTGCAGTCTTTTCTTTCCGGTCGGATTGATCCGCTCCCCGATGATCAGAAAGTTTCCGTCAAGAAGAATCTCCTGACTCTTTCTCTCGGACGCCAGCATGGCAGGATGCCGGTTATCCGGCGGGAGAACCGGCAGGCCCCGCACTGCGTCGGCAAGACAGCGGATATGTTTGGGCGTCGTACCACAACAGCCGCCCAGCAGGCCGGCGCCCGCTTCCACAAAAGCAGGTCCGAAGGAAGCAAACTCCTCCGCGCCCATCGGATACACCGTCTCCCCGTCCACAAGCTCCGGAAGCCCGGCATTGGGCTTAACAAGAAGCGGTACTTCCGCATATTCTTTCATTTTTCGCACAAGCGTCAGCATCTGCTCCGGCCCCGTGGAACAATTGACGCCGATCACATCCGCCCCGATGCTCTGCAGTACCACAACTGCCGTCACCGGGTCCGTCCCGTAGAGCGTTCTCCCGTCTTCCTGAAATGTCATCGATGCGATGATCGGCAGATCACAGGTCTCCCGGATGGCAAGTACCGCCGCCCTGGTCTCCGCCAGACTCATCATCGTCTCCACCACAAAAAGGTCAACACCGGCCTCGCAAAGATATCCGGCCTGTTCTTTATAGATTTCGATCAGCTCTTCCAGCTTCATCGGGCCGGTCGGCTCCAATGCCACGCCGGTCATCGTCATATCTCCTGCCACGAGCGCCCGGCCGCCGGCCGCCTTTTTGCTGAGTGCTACCAGCGCCTTGTTCATCTCTTCTGCCCGCGCATCCAGCCCGTACTCTCTCAGTTTTTCCCGGTTGCCGGAGAAAGTCGGCGCATATAAAATGTCTGTCCCCGCCTCCACAAAATCCTGCTGCAGACGGAGGAGCGCATCCTCATGTTCCAGGATCCACAGTTCCGGACATACGCCGGCAGACATGCCGGCCTTCTGCAGATTGGAGCCGGTGGCTCCGTCCAGGATGATCGGGCCGCTCTCCAGTCTCCGATATAATTCTTCTCTCGTCATGTTCCCACCTCTGTTCTTCTTTTATACTTTTTTATTTCTTTCTTACATATATGTTTCCATAATTCTTCGGATCAGAGCCACCCTGTGGAACGGCGTCATAAAATAAAATCCCGCTCCCACGTCTTTTGCGGCTGCCATCACGCTGCCGGAGACAGCGAGCGCCGTCTGCTCCCACTCCTCCCGGCTCCCCTCCGGATGATACCGGGAAAGGACGGCGTCCGGTACATGGATGCCCGGCATCTCATTTTTAATAAAGAGCGCGTTGCGGTAACTGACCAGCGGCATGATACCGACAAGGATCTTCGCGCCTGTCTTCGCCTGCAGATAGGAAAGTCGTTCCACTTCCTCCTCCGAGTACACCGGCTGCGTCAGAAAGAACTGACAGCCAGCATCGATCTTCCGCTTCATACGCTCCGCGATCTTATCCGGCTGCGCGCCGTTCTGATTCAGAGCGCCTCCATAGCACATCGGTTCTTTTTGAAACAGCTCCCCGTTCAGACTCTCCATAAACTCCATCAGCTTGATGGAATTAAAATCAAAAACGCTTTTGGTAAAACTTCTCTCTTCCCGCCCCACCGGGTCGCCGGTCACGACAAGGATATTCCGGATATCATTGACATAGGCGCCCAAAAGGCCGCTTCGAAGCGCGATGCGATTTCTGTCCCGGCAGGCCAGATGCGGCATCACATCCATGCCGGTCTCCTGCCGGATCTTCACTGCTGTGAGCAGTGAATCCGCTCTGGACCGTGCCAGCGGAGAATCGGCGATAGTTATAATATCCGTCGCCGTGCCCATCAGCTCCCGCGCGCCGTGAAGCAGTTTCTTCATATCCGTATCAAAAGGAGGATCCAGCTCCACCGCGATCACCGGCTCTCCTTTTTTTAATTTCTCAGAAAATGTATTTTCTGCCGGAGTCTCTCCGTCGGCAAC
>DXEQ01000234.1 GCA_019114885.1 Candidatus Anaerobutyricum stercoripullorum | reverse complement strand
AACGGGCTGCCATATAACAGAGTTGGAATTTCCGTCAGTAAAAAAGTTGGAAACAGTATCATAAGACACAGAGTGACGAGAGTGATTCGGGAGATTATGCGTCTTCACTGGGAAGACGTTTGTCAGGGTTATGATATTGTGATCGTGGCACGGAAGGCAGCAAAAGATTCCGAGTATAAGAAGTATGAGAGTGCCATAAAACATTTGTTGAAACAGCATCATTTATTATTAGAAGAGATTTCACATGAAAACCATTTTGATCAAAAGTATTGAGTTTTATCAGAAATATCTGTCCGGTCTGAAGGGGAGAGCGACCTGCATTTATACGCCGACCTGTTCCCAGTACGCCGTTGAGGCCATCGGGAAGTACGGAGCGTTAAAGGGAGGTCTTTTAGCCGTATGGAGGATACTGCGCTGTAATCCCTTTGCAAAAGGCGGATATGATCCGGTTCCATAATTAAGGAGGACAATTATGTTACTGACGCAGTCGTCAACCCCGATCATAGGGTGGATCTCCACGCTGCTGGGGTACGTCATTGATATTATATTCCGGGCGCTTGATTTCGTTGGCGTTCAGAATATCGGTTTAAGTATCATTATCTTTACCGTATTTGTGCGTTTGATCATGTTTCCACTCACAATCAAACAGCAGAAGTTTATGAAGATCAATCAGGTCATGCAGCCTGAGATCGCCAAGATTCAGAAAAAATACCGCAATAAAAAAGATCAGGCTTCCATGATGAAGCAGAACGAGGAGATTCAGGCCGTTTATGAGAAGTATGGCACCGGTCCTACAGGCGGATGTGTGCAGCTTCTGATCCAGTTCCCGATTTTCCTTGCGTTTTTTAATGTTGTAAGAAATGTACCTGCCTATATTCCGCAGGTCAAAGAGATGTATATGACGGCAGTCAGCGCTATTCAGCAGAATGCCGGTTATGTGGATACGATCAATAAGATCGCGGAGGGAGTCAAATCCTCCTACATTACAGAATTGCCGGCGGACGCCACAGCCAATCAGGTCATTGACGTGCTGAATTATTTTACAGCCGACGCCTGGAACCAGCTTGCCGACGCCATGCCTGCAATCTCCAGTACCATTGAGAGCGTGCATCAGCAGGTGGCCGGCATCAATAACTTTGTCTTGGGTATTAACGTGGCGCAGGCCCCGGGATTCAGACTCTCTGTTTATCTTCTGATTCCAATCTGTGCGGCTCTGTTCCAGTTTTTAGCGACCAAAACCATGAAGCAGCCGGATATGGGAGATAATCCTGCAGCGGGAATGACAAAAAGTATGACTTATTTTATGCCGTTAATGTCTGCTTATTTCTGTCTTGTTGCTCCGGCCGGTATGGGTATTTACTGGGCGACCAGCGCTCTGTTCATGTGCGTACAGCAGCTGATCGTAAACCAGTATATGGAACATGCGGACATTGATAAGATGATCGAGAAGAACCGGGCGAAGGCAGCTAAGAAGAAGGCGAAAGGTAAGAAAAGCCTGATGGACAGACTCACCGGCGCTGCTCAGAATACGGAACAGGCAGGCGGACAGAGTGCATCCGGCAGAAAAACGATCACCGACATTGCTTCCATGAATCTGAAGAAGATGCCGGGAGGTTCCAGTGATACTGCGGATATGCAGAACATTGACTTAGATAAATTGGGCAAGATTGGTAGAAATGCGTATCTGGTATCTCAGTATGATAAAGAGCAGAATACCAGGGGAGGTAAAAAATAGTGGACGTTATGGAGTTTAAGGGCAAAACGAAAGAAGACGCCATCACTGCGGCCAGCGTGGAGCTGGGGGTTACCAGTGATAAGCTGAACTATGAAGTAGTGGATGAGGGAAGCGCAGGTTTTCTTGGAATCTTCAATGTGAAGCCGGCAGTGATCCGGGTGACATTGAAGAAGTCTCTGGTGGAGAGAACACAGGAATTCTGTGATGAATTATTTGCAGCCATGAAGGTGGAGACTGTGGTTTCCATTCAGTTCCATGAGGAGGACAACGTGATGAATATCGAGCTGTCCGGTCCGGATATGGGCATCCTCATCGGAAAGCGCGGACAGACGCTGGATGCTCTCCAGTATCTGATCAGTCTCTTTGTCAATAAAGAAGGAGAGTCTTACATCCGCGTGAAGCTGGATACGGAGAATTATCGGGAGAGAAGAAAAATCACCCTGGAGAAGCTGGCCAAGAAGATTGCCTATACGGTAAAAAGAACAAAGAAGCCGGTTTCCCTTGAGCCGATGAATCCATACGAGAGAAGAGTCATTCATTCTGCACTGCAGAATGACAGATATGTATGTACCCGAAGCGAGGGAGAAGAGCCTTATCGCAGAGTGGTGATCATGTTAAAGAAAGACAGGTAATCAATCAGGATGTTTAAAGATCCTCAGGGATTTTTAGACATCCTGTTTTTGAATAGATTTATAACGGAGCGAATCTGATATGATAAATGAATTTGATACCATCGCTGCCATTGCTACGGCTGTATCCAACGCGGGAATCGGGATCATCCGTATCAGCGGAGATGACGCCATGAGAATACTGGGTGAAGTCTTCGAGCCATATAATAAGAAGAAAGAGGTAAGTTCTCTGGAGAGTCATCACGTCTATTATGGCAATATCAAGGACGGAGATCTGGTTGTAGATGAATGTATCGTCGTCATTATGAAGGGCCCGCACAGCTATACGCGGGAAGACGTGGTGGAGATTGACTGTCACGGCGGCGTATCTGTCGTCTATCGGGTGCTGAATCTGGTGATCCGTGCCGGAGCCAGACCGGCACAGCCCGGCGAGTTTACAAAGAGGGCATTTCTGAACGGAAGGATCGACCTTTCGCAGGCGGAGGCGGTCATGGATCTGATCGAGTCAAGAAATGAACTGGCAAGGCGGAATTCTGTGGCACAGCTGAAAGGGGGGCTCTCCGATCAGATCAAAAATATCCGGGAAGAGGTACTCTATCAGGTGGCATATATTGAATCCGCGCTGGACGATCCGGAGCACATCAGTCTGGAGGGATATGGACAGACCCTGTATCCGAAGGCAGAAGAGTGGGCTTTAAAGACAAAGAAAATGATTGACACATTTGAAGACGGAAGATATATTGCAGAGGGGATACGAACCTGTATCGTAGGCAAGCCCAACGCGGGAAAGTCTTCTTTTTTAAATGCGCTGCTGGGAGAGGAGAGGGCCATCGTCACGGAGATTGCCGGAACGACCAGAGACACGCTGGAGGAATCGGTGACCATCGACGGCATCACGCTGAATATCATTGACACAGCGGGAATCCGGGACACAAAAGATACGGTGGAAAGAATCGGCGTGGAGAAGGCAAGAAGAGAGATGGAGAACGCGGATATCATTTTGTTTGTGGCCGATACCTCCTCGCCGCTCACAAAAGAAGATTATGATATTCTGGAGCAGATCCGGGACAAAAAGAAGATGTTCCTTTTGAACAAATCTGATCTGTCTGCCGGATTTGGTGAGAGCGATGCGCCGGATACGCAGTGCGCAGATCTTAAGGTCAATGAAGAAGATAAGAATAACAGTGAAACCGTTGCCGGAGAGATTCGGGCTTATGCCGGAGAGGACGAGCCGGTCATTGCCATATCCGCAAAGTATCATCAGGGGATGGATACCTTTATTGCGGAGTTAAAAAAAATGATGTTTCATGGTAGAATAGATGCGAATCAGGAAATGTACATCACCAACGCCCGGCACAAGAACGCGCTGCAGGAAGCGTATGCCGGTTTTCAGTGTGTGAAAGAAAGTATTGAAAACGGCATGCCGGAGGATTTCTTTACCATTGATCTGATGAATGCCTATGAGAAGCTGGGCCTGATCACCGGAGAGGCGGTGGAAGAGGACCTGGTCAATGAGATTTTCTCCCGGTTCTGTACGGGAAAATAGGTAACAGTTCAGCGCCTTTCCGAGATGTATGGCTGAACTGTTACCGAAAATAGAGGAAAGATATATGAGAGTTGTGGAAGAATATTATGACGTGGTCGTCGTGGGTGCGGGACATGCCGGCTGTGAGGCTGCTCTGGCAGCGGCCAGACTCGGCTGTGAGACCATATTGTTTACAGTGAGCATGAACAGCGTGGCCCTCATGCCCTGTAACCCCAATATAGGAGGAAGTTCCAAGGGCCATCTCGTGAGAGAGATTGATGCTCTCGGCGGGGAGATGGGAAAAAATATTGACAAAACCTATATACAGTCAAAGATGCTGAACAAGTCCAAGGGACCGGCGGTCCATTCTCTGCGGGCGCAGGCAGATAAGGACGCATACTCCATATCCATGCGCTATACCCTGCAGAATACGGACCATCTGACACTCAGGCAGGGAGAGGTGACAGAACTTCTTGTGGAAGAGGGCAGTATCCGTGGAGTGAAGACCTTCTCGGGAGCTGTCTATCATGCAAAGACGGTGGTCCTTGCCACGGGTACCTATCTGAAGGCGAGATGTCTGTATGGAGATGTGGTGGAATACACCGGGCCAAACGGGCTGCAGGCAGCCAATCATTTAAGCCAGTCCCTTCTGGATAACGGAATTGAATTGTACCGCTTCAAGACGGGAACTCCGGCCCGGATCGATAAGAGATCGGTGGATTTTTCAGTTATGGAGGAACAGCTCGGGGATGAGACGATCGTCCCTTTCAGTTTCACCAATACGGAAGAGGAGATAAAAAGAGAGCAGATATCCTGTTGGCTGACCTACACTAACGAGGAGACGCACCGGATCATCCGGGAGAATCTGGACCGCTCGCCCCTGTATTCCGGTGTGATTGAGGGAACCGGTCCACGGTACTGTCCGTCCATCGAGGATAAGGTGGTACGGTTTGCGGATAAGAACCGTCACCAGCTTTTTATTGAGCCGGAAGGAGAGTATACCAATGAAATGTATGTGGGTGGTATGAGCAGTTCCCTGCCGGAGGATGTACAGTATGCCATGTACCGGACTGTGAAGGGGCTGGAGCATGTGAAGATCATCCGCAATGCCTATGCCATCGAGTATGATTGTATCAATCCCAACCAGCTCAAGCTGTCCCTGGAGTTTAAGAAGATCAGCGGACTTTTCAGCGGGGGACAGTTCAACGGAAGTTCTGGTTATGAGGAGGCGGCTGCCCAGGGGCTGATCGCCGGCATCAATGCGGCGAGAAAATGTCAGGGAAAGGAGCCGGTGATTCTGGATCGTTCTCAGGCATATATCGGCGTTCTCATCGACGATCTGGTGACGAAGGAGAATCATGAACCGTATCGGATGATGACGTCCCGGGCAGAGTACCGGCTGATTCTGCGGCAGGATAACGCGGATATGCGTCTGACTCCTGTCGGATATGAGATTGGACTTATCGATAAAGATAGATATGATAGATTCTGCGAGAAGAGAAGACAGATTGAGGAGGAGACGGCCAGAGTCAGAGAGGTTCACATCGGAGCCGGAAAGCATGTACAGGAAGTTCTTGTAAAAAACGGAAGTACACCTCTGAAAAGCGCTTCCACTCTGGCGGAATTGATTCGCCGTCCGGAGCTGGACTATGATTGTCTTGTGGAGCTGGACCCGGAGCGAAAGCCTCTGGATTCGGCAGTGACAGAACAGGTAAATATCAATATCAAGTATGAGGGATACATTTCAAGGCAGATGAAGCAGGTGGAACAGTTTAAGAAAATGGAAAATAAGCTGATTCCGGAAGACATTGTCTATGAAGATGTTCATAATCTGCGGAAAGAAGCCATACAGAAGCTTGGCGCCATCCGGCCACATTCCATCGGACAGGCGTCCCGGATCTCCGGGGTGTCTCCATCGGATATTTCCGTGCTCATGGTTTATATTGAGCAGATGCGCAGAAGCCACAGATGACGGATAGAATATTATTATATTATAGAAAATGTATGAAATTCTGTGAGAATGGATTCATTTAGGAGAAAATGGATGAATTTCAGGGAAAAGTTAAAGAGTAGGGCAGAGGATGCCGGTATTGTTCTGAGTGATGAGCAGCTGGGACAGTTCGAGACATTTTATCATCTGCTGGTGGAAAAAAATAAGGTGATGAACCTGACCTCCATTACGGAAGAAGATGAGGTGATCGGAAAACATTTTCTGGACAGCCTCATGGTAAGTCGGGTGATGGATATGACAAAGGTGCGGCGTCTCATTGATGTGGGAACCGGTGCCGGTTTTCCGGGTATCCCTTTAAAGATCGCTTACCCGGAGACAGAAGTGGTGCTGCTGGATTCTCTCAGCAAGCGGATAAAGTTTTTGGGAGAAGTCATTGATGCGCTGGGACTGACCGCTGTGGAAGCGGTACATGGGAGAGCGGAGGACGCGGCGCGTCTGCCGGAATACCGGGCCGGTTTTGATCTGGCGGTATCTAGGGCGGTCGCCAATCTGAGTATCTTGAGTGAATACTGTATTCCGTTTGTGAAGGTCAACGGATATTTTGTATCGTATAAGGCGGGGAAGGGGCTGGAAGAGATTGAGCACAGTGCTTCCTGTATGAAGGAGCTGGGAAGCAAGATCGAGCAGACGGATGAGTTCCAGCTTCCGGGGGATGATGCCCGCCGCGTATTGATCAGGATAAAGAAATGTAAGGGTACGCCGAAGGCTTATCCGAGAAAAGCCGGTGTTCCGTCAAAGAATCCTCTCTGATATACGATCGACTGGCAGGAAGAGGTGATGAGTGATGAGCAGAAAGAAGAGAACCCCGGTTTTTCGTGAGGATGGCAGCGGGAAAGACCGCCTCATGAGATTCAATGAGCAATTAAAAAAACATCTGTCCGGT
>DXEQ01000029.1 GCA_019114885.1 Candidatus Anaerobutyricum stercoripullorum | reverse complement strand
CTGGAGGATTGCGATTACCTGATTCGCCACCTCGTAGTGCTCCTCGCCCACTACATCCGCCTCCAGGATACGTGAACTGGACTCCAGCGGATCTACCGCAGGATAGATGCCCTGCTCCACAATCTTTCTGGAAAGCACCGTGGTGGCGTCCAGATGTGCAAATGTGGTGGCCGGAGCCGGGTCTGTCAGGTCATCCGCCGGCACATACACGGCCTGCACGGATGTGACGGAACCACTCTTCGTGGAAGTGATCCGCTCCTGCAGGTCGCCCATCTCGGTCGCCAGTGTCGGCTGATAGCCCACGGCGGAAGGCATCCGGCCAAGAAGCGCCGATACCTCGGAACCGGCCTGTGTGAAACGGAAAATATTATCAATAAATAAAAGTACGTTCTGATGTCTCTCATCCCGGAAATATTCCGCCATGGTAAGACCGGTCTCCGCCACCCGCATACGGGCTCCCGGCGGCTCGTTCATCTGTCCGAATACCAGCGCGGTCTTTTCCAGAACGCCGGACTCCTTCATCTCCCGCCAGAGATCGTTTCCTTCTCTGGAACGCTCGCCCACGCCGGTGAAGATCGAATATCCTCCATGCTCTGTGGCAACGTTCCGGATCAGTTCCTGAATGAGCACGGTCTTGCCCACGCCGGCGCCGCCGAACAGACCGATCTTACCACCTTTGGAATACGGCGCCAGAAGATCGATGACCTTGATTCCGGTTTCCAGAATCTCCACTGCCGGGCTCTGTTCCTCGAAGGAAGGAGGATCCCGATGAATCACCCATTTTTCTCCTTACGGCTGGCTGCCGCCGTCTATGGCCTGACCGAGTACGTTAAAGAGTCTTCCCAGTGTCTGCTCACCTACCGGAACCCGGATACCGCTGCCGGTCGCTCTGACTTCCATATCGCGATGCAGACCCTCGCTGGGAGCCAGCATGATGCAGCGCACCACATTGTTGCCGATATGCTGAGCCACTTCCATGACGCAGACTCTTCCATTATTATCGACCTCCAGCGCATCTTCAATGGCCGGAAGTTCCTGATTCTCAAATAAAACATCCACAACAGGTCCCATGACCTGTACGATCTTTCCGATATGCAATGTAAAGCCTCCTTCCGGTCTGCTTATCGTTTTTTCTTTTTCTGTGCCCGCACGCCGCCGATCACCTCTGTGATCTCCTGTGTGATCGCCGCCTGCCGCACACGATTATATAAAATATCCAGCTCACGGAGCATGTCTTTCGCGCTGTTCGTCGCCGCCTCCATGGCTGTCATTCTGGAACTCTGCTCACTGCAGTAAGACTCCACCAGCGCGCCGTATACAAAGCCAACGATATAGTTCGGCACGATCCGGTCCATCACCTCATTTGGTGAAGGACGAAGGTCCAGCTCCGATATGGTGATCCCCGGCGGGAGAATGGACTTATAATCCGCTTTCTTCAACGGCAGCAGCTGTTGAATCTCCGCCTCCGACTGCATGGAGTTGATCTGTCTTGTGAACACGATAAAGATCTTATCCAGCTCATGGTTCAGATAATGAGAAAGTATCTCATTGCGGATCGTCCGCGCGCGGTGAAGGGTCGGGCTCTGTACCGTGTGACGGAACTCTTTATAGAGATCCTGACGTTTCTGCTCAAAGTAATGCCTTCCCTGTTCGCCGATGACCATGAGACGGGGATCTTTATACTTCGCCATCTCCTCTTCCGCCAGACGGATCACATTGTGGTTATAGGCGCCGGCCATTCCCTTGTCGGCGGTGATCACCACAAAACCGGCCCGGATATCTTCCTGCTTCTTTGTCTGTTCCGCACTCTCAAAATAGATATCTTCCATCTCAGGGATGTGCCTGAGAATCCTGGCCATGGTGGACTGCAGCGTATAAAAATATGGTTCCGTATCCTCCAGACTCTTTCTTGCCTTTTTCATCTTGGAAGAAGAGATCAGGTACATGGCGTTGGTGATCTTCATGGTATCCTGAATACTCTTCATTCTCTCCTGAATTTCTTTCATATTTGCCATAGGATCACCTGCTTACTTTTGTTCCTGTCCGCGGGCTGCCAGAAACTCTCCGGCTGCCTTCCGGATACCGGCAGTCAGTTCCTCTGTCAGCACCTTGCCGGTCTCAATGGCGTCACAAATCGCTTTCTCATGCATATCCATATAGGTAAGGATATCTTCTTCCAGCGCCTTGACGCTCTTTGTATCCACATGATCGAAGAAGCCGTCGTCCGCCAGTACCAGCGTCACCACCTGTTTCCAGAGAGTGAGCGGCGCGCAGAGCGGCTGCTTTAAAAGTTCCATCAATGCATTTCCGTGATTTAACTGCGCCTTCGTGGTCTCATCCAGATCGGAAGCAAACTGCGTGAACACTTCCATCTCCCGGTACTGCGCCAGATCGATACGAATACTTCCCGATGCCTTCTTCATGGCCTTTGTCTGTGCCGCGCCGCCGACACGGGATACGGAAAGACCTACGTTTACCGCCGGACGGATACCGGAGTTAAACAGGTTGCTCTCCAGAAAGATCTGGCCGTCCGTGATGGAGATCACGTTGGTCGGAATATAGGCAGACACGTCTCCGGCCTGCGTCTCAATGATCGGCAGGGCCGTCATGGAACCGCCGCCCAGTTCGTCACTCAAGTGACTGGAGCGCTCCAGCAGTCTGGAATGCAGATAAAAGACGTCGCCAGGATAAGCCTCCCGTCCCGGAGAACGTTCCAGCAGTAAGGAAATCGCCCGGTAAGCTACCGCATGCTTGGACAGATCGTCATAGACGATGAGTACGTCCTTTCCTTTGTGCATGAAATACTCGCCCAGCGCCGTACCGGCATATGGCGCAATGTACTGCAGCGAAGCCGGATCGCTGGCCGTGGAGTTTAAGACAATGGTATAATCCATGGCGCCGTGTTTATCCAGCATGGACACGAGTTTGGCAACGCTCGATGCCTTCTGTCCGATGGCCACATAGATACAGATCACGTCCTTCCCTTTCTGGTTCAGGATCGTGTCTGTCGCGATGGACGTCTTTCCCGTCTGCCGGTCACCGATGATCAGCTCTCTCTGTCCCCGCCCGATCGGAAACATGGAATCGATAGCAAGGATGCCGGTCTCCATCGGGGTATCCACCGGCTGCCGGTCAATGATTCCCGGCGCGTCCTCCTCAATGGGACGATATCCTTCCTCCCTGATCTCGCCTTTTCCGTCGACAGGTTCTCCGAGAGCGTTGATCACTCTTCCCACAAAACCTTCGCCCACCGGGATACCGGCTCTCTTCTTCGTTCTGGTCACCCTGGTTCCTTCTTTGATCCCCGTATCCTTTCCGAAAAGGATACAGCCGATCTCATTTTCCCGGATATCCTGGACCATTCCCTTTACTCCATTCTCAAAAAGAATGATCTCTCCGTACATGGCATGGTCAATACCGTAGATGGTGGCAATGCCATCGCCAACCCAGATGACAGTGCCTGTCTCACGGCTCTCCATGTCCCAGTCATAATTCTCTATTTCACTTCGAATAATTGATATGATGTCAGTCGCACTGATTGCACCCACGATCTTCACCTCACTGTTAACTTTCTTGCAAGCTGACGGAGCCGGTCTTCATAACTCCAGTCATATTCCGTATGCCCGACGCGGATGCAGAGACCGCCCAGAAGTTCCTCCTGCACGGACACTGTGGTCCGGATGTCTCTGCCCGGATATGTCTTTTCCAGAAAATGTACTGCCTGATCCATTTCTTCTTTTTCAGGTTCTTTCGCAAAAACAATCTCCGCCCGCAGGATGTGATTCTCCTGATCCCAGCAGGCGTCGTACGCCTCCGCGATCTCCGCCAGCAGGGCGATATCCCTGCGGTCACACAGATACCGGAGGAACTTCCTGATCTCATCAGACAGCCCGGCCTTTTTGCTGATGTCGTCGATGATCTCTCCCTTTTTCACACCGGAGAGCAGAGGATCGGACAGCACTCTGATAAAGGAAGGAATCTTCCCCGGCAGTGTGCCGAGCACATCCACCGTCTCCTTGTCGGTCGTCAGCGCAAACAGCGCTTTCGCGTAATTAATTGCCTGCTGCCTCATGAACCTCACCTGTCTTTATAATCTTTCTTGCCGCCTCGATCGCCAGAAGAGCCACATCAGCCTGCACTTCTTTCTTTGCCTGTTCCTGCTCCACGCGGATCTCTTCCTTTGCCCGGGCGATCATTCTGGCCGCCTCTTCCTGCGACCTGGCAGCGGCAAGTCTTTCTTCCTCCGCTGCCCTCTCTTTCGCTCCGGCCACGATCTCTTCCGCTTTCCGTCCGGCCTCTTTGAGCTTCTCCTGGTATTCTTCCTTCATCTGCTGTGCGTCCTGTTCTTTTTTGGCCGCCTCGGCAAACTGCTGCCCGATCATCTCTTCTCTCTGACGGATGATGTTGAGCACCGGCTTAAACAGGAAAACCTTCAGACCGATGAAGAGGACAAGCACATTTACGATCGTAAAAAATACGGTCCATCCATCTAAACTAAGCATAATATATCACCTGTTCATCCTTACATTCTGCACGGGCACGCGCCTTTGGCATGTCCGATGTTTCTAACACAGCTTTGCAGATTATCCGAGGAAAAGGATGATGAGCAGCGCGATAACGAAACCGTAGATGGCGGTTGCCTCTGCCAGCGCACATCCCAGAAGAAGGGATTTGCTAATCTTGCTCTCCGCCTCCGGCTGTCTGGCAATGGCGTCCACTGCCGAAGAAGTGGCCTTACCGATTCCAAGACCTGCTCCAAGACCTGTTAATACTGCGATACCTGCTCCGATTGCTACTAATAATGTTGCCATAATATATCTCTCCTTTACTTCTATCTGTTATTCCATTGCTTCCTTTACAAATAATGCTGTCAGGAAAACGAAAACGTATGCCTGTATCAGACCGTCAAATATATCAAAGTAGGCGCTGAATACCACCGGTATCACCGCGGGAACGATCTGCTTGATCAGTTCCATGATGACAAAGGACCCCAGCACATTTCCAAAAAGCCGCATACAAAGCGACAGCGGTTTGATAAACACTTCCAGGATATTGATCGGCAGTATAATAGGAAGCGGTTCGGCAAAGCTCTTAAGCCAGCCCTTTCCTCCCTTTTTACGAAAGCCGGATACTTCAATGAGGATAATGCTCATCAGCGCGAGGGCTGCCGTCACATTTAAGTCCTTCGTGGGCGGCTTGAATCCGAACAGTCCGATCAGATTGGACATGCCCACATAGACGGCGACGGACATAAGGTATGGCACATACGCCCTTCCCTCCTCACCCAGGATCTCGTCGAAAAACCGGTAGATGCCGGAAACAGCGGTCTCCAGGATAATCTGCTTTCTGCCCGGATGCGTCACATTAAGTCCCCGAACAAAAATAATACACAGCAGGAAAAGAACGGCCATGATGATCCAGGATACGACGACAGCTTCCGATACGGGAATCCCTCCCAGCACCGGGATTGTAAAGACAGTCTCGCAATTCAATTCTTCCATCAATTGTTCCACGAGCGCTTCCACTGGTCCATCCTCCTTATTGTCTTTAAAATACGTCTTTTACTTGATGTGTCTTTTTTGCAGTTTTTACATCCTCCTTCTTCAAATTCTACGTGAAAATCCACAAAATCTTTTGTCTGATTTTCGCT
>DXEQ01000028.1 GCA_019114885.1 Candidatus Anaerobutyricum stercoripullorum | reverse complement strand
CTGACAAAGTATGACGCCTGGTATGTAAAGACGGA
This sequence comes from Candidatus Anaerobutyricum stercoripullorum, assembly GCA_019114885.1. Taxonomy (GTDB): domain Bacteria; phylum Bacillota; class Clostridia; order Lachnospirales; family Lachnospiraceae; genus Anaerobutyricum; species Anaerobutyricum stercoripullorum. The sequence goes on along the minus strand of DXEQ01000028.1, from coordinate 4,543 downwards.
GGTGAAGGATGGGGAGAAACCGGTTTTCCTGACCTTCGACTGCGGGTATGAGAACGGCTACACGCCGGGAATCCTGGATGTACTGCAGAAGCACAGGGCTCCCGCCGCCTTCTTCGTGTGCAAACATTTCATTGAGGATCAGCCGGACCTGATCAGACGGATGAAGGAGGAAGGACACGTGGTCGGGAATCACACCGCCAACCACATCTGTATGCCGGAAAACGATGACCGCACTGTGCGGGAAGAAATCGCGGAAAACGCAGATTACATGAAAGAAGCGACCGGATACGAGATGGACCCGTTTTTCCGGCCGCCGAAAGGGGAATACAGTGAGCGCACGCTGCAGATCACAAAAAATATGGGGTATACCACCATATTCTGGAGCCTGGCTTACGTGGACTACGACGTAAACAGCCAGCCGGGTGCAGACTATGTCATCAACCAATTCGATCAGTACATACACCCGGGGGCCATCCCGCTGATCCATAACATATCAGAATCCAACGCGCAGGCTCTTGATACGGTATTGACAAACCTTGAGAACGCGGGCTATACCTTCTGCTCTCTTTATGAGCTGTCCGACACAGCAGCAACTGGTAATAGCGGCAGTTCCGACTGAGCGCCGGACCGTTCTCAGGCAAAGAACTCCTGGAGCACGTCTTCCAGCAGTTTCTCCTCCTCCGGGGAGACCGGCCTTTCTGTTTTTTTCTTCCGGTTCTCCTCGGCGTAGCGAAGCAGGGTCCTCTTCCTCGCTCTCCGGGAGACGGCATCCTCCGCGGTCTCCCGGTCCTGTATGGAGTTCTCCAGTACATTTTCCAGATAGTCATTCATATTCACAAGAACGATCTTCCTCTTTTCCTCCGCCCGGAGAAATGTATCGAGAAACAGAAGACTGCAGGCCGCCGTGATGCCGGTGAGATAAGATATCATGACCTCCGACAGGGCCGCCCCCTTCTGCGAGGCCGCCAGAGCGCCGGCTGCCCCCGCAATGGCACAGCCGGCTATGGAAAGTCTCTCCAGAGTCAGCCAGAAAGAAGTGGTGAATCCCAGTATCTTTTTCTTCCGGAACAGCCTGTCCACAAAGGTGGCGACGTTGTTGACTTTCACGTTCATCTCATGGTAATCCTCGTACTTTTTCCGAAGCGCCGTCAGCCATTTTTTCTTTGTCTTTCCAATCTGCGTTGTGGACCGTATCATACTCCTGTAGGCGATCTCCAGTACCAGCCAGCTTATGACACCGAGAAAACTGCAGGCTGCGATCGTTTTCATAAAAATCGAACTATGTATCATGTATTCAAACATTTTCTTCCCTCCATTCATTCAAATCCTGTACCGTCTGCGCACATCTGCTGCCAGACGACGGTACCTGTCACTGCGAATCACTGATCTCCGCTGCCGCCGCCGACACGTCTGCCCGCGCGCCGCCCGGAAATCATATCTCAAACCCGGCCCGGACCCGGATTTGCCCCAATTATAGGCAATCTGTTTTCTTTTGAAAAGAGGGATTCGTTCGTAAAAAAAATCCCTTCTCTCACAAAAAGAGAAGGGATGCGGCAGATTGCCCGTCTTTTTTCTATTTTCCCATCTTAAGGAACATGGCTGCAAGAAGCTTCACCGTGTGCACGATGGCCTGCTCCTCAAAAGTCTGGTAGGAAACCGGCGCGCTGTCGTCCGCCTTATCAGAGATCGCCCGGATGATCACAAAAGGCACTTTGTTGAGTGTGGCCGCCTGTGCCATGGCTGCGCCTTCCATCTCCGCGCAGTAACCGCCGAATGTCTCCACCAGATCCTTCTTCTTCGCATTGTCAGAGATGAACTGATCGCCGGAAACCACTCTTCCCACGAAGCACTGGATCTCCGGATTCACAATCTCACAGGCTTCCTTCGCCATATCCACCAGCTCTGTGTCCGCCTGGAAGACGGACATCTCCATATCCGGAATCACGCCCCGCTCATAGCCGAGCCCTGTCACATCAAAATCATGCTGCAGGGCGTCGCTGGAAATCACGATATCTCCCACGTTAATGTCTTTATAAAGACCGCCGGCCACGCCGGTATTGATCACCATATCCACCTCATAGACATCTGACAGAATCTGAGTACAGATTGCCATATTGACCTTGCCGATACCGCTTTTTACCACGACCGCCTGCTGGTTCCACAGAGTACCCCGGTAAAAAGTCATCCCGGCTATTGTTTTGGACTCCGCGTCCTCCATCTGTTTGATCAAAGAGGAAACCTCTTCCTCCATCGCTCCAATCACACCGATACAAACCATATGTTTATCCTCCATCTTCATAATGCAGCGCAGGGGCCGGTTCCTGCTGCTCCTGCAACTGCCTGGCCAATTTATTTTGATTGCATTATATCATACTTTTTTGCGCTGTGTATACCCCAATAGCGGACAGGGTCCGCACTTCTTTATACAGGGAAAGAAAATTCTTGCGAAAAACTCTTCATTTTTTCGTAACATTTCGTAAAATTTCACTCTGTGCTTTTGTAAAAAAAGGTGCTATACTGTTGTCACTAAACTATGCTGACGCACGTCTCATACGACGGCTGCGCCGGCCAACACATTTTCTACAAAAAGAGGGGAGATAAAATGTACAGTTACAAGACAAAGGGAACCTGTTCCCGTGAGATACAGTTTGACATTGAGAATGATATTATTAAGGAAGTGCATTTCGTGGGCGGCTGCATGGGCAACACCACCGGCGTGAGCCGTCTTGTGGAAGGAAGAAACATTGACGAGGTCATTGACACCTTAAAGGGCATCGACTGCGGCGGCAGAGGAACATCCTGCCCTGACCAGCTCGCCCGGGCTTTAACTGCATATAAACAGCAGGCGTAATCATCTTTTCAGGAGGCTTATGGTATGAAACGGATTCTTTTAACAGGCGGCGGGACCGCCGGACATGTGACACCGAATATGGCTCTGATTCCGGGACTGAAAGAGGCGGGCTACGATATTCATTATGTGGGCTCCTACAACGGAATCGAGCGGAGACTGATCGAGGATATGGGAATTCCTTATCACGGAATCTCTTCCGGCAAGCTCCGCCGCTATTTTGATCTTAAGAATTTCTCCGATCCTTTCCGGGTGTTAAAGGGATACGCGGAGGCCTCCCACCTCATCCGGAAGCTGAAACCGAATATCGTCTTTTCCAAAGGCGGCTTCGTTGCCGTTCCTGTGGTGCTGGCGGCAAAGAGACGACACGTCCCTGTCATCATCCATGAATCCGACCTGACGCCGGGACTTGCCAACAAGCTCTGCATCCCGTCCGCCACCAAGGTCTGCTGTAACTTCCCGGAGACACTGAAACACCTTCCGGAAGATAAAGCGGTTCTCTCCGGCTCTCCAATCCGAAAAGAGCTCTTTGAAGGCAGCCGGGAGGAGGGCCTGCGCCTCTGCGGTTTTGAAGGTAAGAAACCGATTCTCATGGCCATGGGCGGCAGCCTGGGCGCGGCGGCCATTAACAAGGCTCTTCGCGCCAATCTGGACGCTCTTCTGGCCCAGTTCGACATCATCCATCTGTGCGGCAAGGGCAACTACGATAACTCTCTGGATGGAAAGCCGGGCTACAAACAGTTTGAGTACGCCAAGAAGGAGCTTCCGCACCTGTTTGCCATCACGGACCTGATCATCTCCAGGGCGGGTGCCAACGCCATCTGCGAACTGCTGGCCCTGAAGATTCCGAACATTCTGATTCCGCTGCCGGCTTCCCAGAGCAGAGGCGACCAGCTTTTAAACGCAGCCTCCTTCGAGAATTCCGGTTACAGCTACGTGCTGCAGGAGGAAGACATGACCGACGACAGTCTCTTAAAGGCGGTACAATATGTCTATGATGAGAGGGAAGAATACCGCCAGGCTCTGAAAGAGAGCAAGCTCAATGATTCTATCAAGATTATCACGGATCTGATCATTCAGTATTCCAAATAAAAGCCCGAAATTCAAAAAGAATCGTCCTGTCTTTAGACAGACAAGGCGATTCTTTTTTATTGGCTGAATTTTCAGGTATTCCTCTTAAAACTCTATCTCCAGTCCCACCGGACAATGATCGGAGCCCATAACTTCTTTGTAGATGAGGGCGTCCTTCATCTTTTCTTTCAGGCGGTCCGATACCACAAAATAGTCAATGCGCCATCCGGCGTCTTTCTCGCGGGCCTTGAAGCGATAAGACCACCAGGAGTAGGCCCCCGCTTTGTCCGGATAGAAGTAACGGAAGCTGTCAATGAAACCGGCGTTCAGAAGCTCTGTGAACTTATCTCTTTCTTCCTGCGTGAAACCGGCATTTTTCTTATTGGTCTTCGGATTCTTCAAATCGATCTCCTGATGGGCGACGTTTAAGTCGCCGCAAAGGATGACCGGTTTATGGGCATCCAACTCCTTAAGATAATCCCGGAAGGCGTCCTCCCACTGCATCCGGTAGGAAAGCCTTGCCAGCTCCGACTGGGAGTTCGGTGTGTACACCGTGACAAAATAAAAATCTTCATATTCCAGAGTGATGACCCGGCCTTCATGATCATGCTCGTCTATGCCGAT
>DXEQ01000233.1 GCA_019114885.1 Candidatus Anaerobutyricum stercoripullorum | reverse complement strand
CAAAAGCAAAGTTCTGGATATCTCCGCTCCAGACCGCCAGATCAATATCACTGGCTCTCCAGTGATCGCCTCTGGCCCGGGAACCGAAAAGCACAACCTTTTTTATACCGTTCTTTCGGGCGAAATTCCGGATTTCTTCTATTACAATGGGTCTGATTCCTGTTTCTTTTACAGATTTGATTCCTGTTTCTCTCATAGAATCCCTCCCTGCCGCCAAAATGGTCGCCTTTAATCTTCTTCCAACATAAACATTAATATAGAAAGAACTGCCATCCCCGCCGTCTCGGTGCGAAGAATCCGATGCCCGAGGGTGATGGTCTGCGCCCCGGCCTCTTCTGCCTGTGCCACCTCTTCTGCCTGAAAACCGCCCTCCGGTCCGATGTAGATGCCAAGGCTCTGCCTGCCTTTCACCGAAGCCAGCACCTCTCTGGAATGACCGATGCCTTCGGCATCTTCGTAAGGAAGCAAAAGCATCTCAAGGCTTTTGCCATATTCCACGGCTTCCCGCCAGGACATCACCGGCTTTACCTCCGGGATGAGGGTTCTTTTTGCCTGCTTCGCCGCGCTTTTGGCAATCTCGTTCCACCGCTGCACCTTCTTTGCCGCCTTCTTAGCGTCCAGCTTCACCACGGAGCGTTTCATCGCCACCGGAACAATCTCCGCCGCGCCCAGCTCCACCGCCTTCTGGATGATCAGCTCCATCTTATCGCCCTTCGGCAACCCCTGAAACAGCGTAATCCGAACCGGCAGCTCCCGGGACTGTCCGTTGATATCCTCAATCCGGGCGCGGATGCCCTCTTCTCCCAGCTCTTCAACAGAGCAAATGTATTCCTTCCCGCTGGCCTCACAGCACAGGGCAATCTTTTCTCCCTGCCGCATCCGCAGTACATTTTTTATGTGATTGATATCCTGTTCATCTGTGATCAGGATATCATTTTCTGTGATATTTTCCGGCTGAATAAAAAACTGATACATAATGACCTTTCTTATTACTTTTCATAACATAAAATGCGTTCCGATCTTCCAGTCGTCGGAACGCATCTATTATAGCACATCTCATCCGGTAATTGGGAAATGTTTTCATGGGACTTACTATCCTCATCCCGGAATCGGTCCAATCCCCAACGCTCCGATCAAAAAGAACAGTCCGGCAAACAGAATCAGAAGACATAGAAGGACGATTGCAAAAAACACCGTCTGCCTGTAAGGCTTCCCGTTTACTTTTCGCAATATCCCGCTGCACAGCAGCGCCAGAAATCCTCCGGCACAAAACAGAGGAAACAGAACCCCGAAACCGGTGAAAAGAATTGTATCTGCCTGCCAGGACATACTGTCCAAAAACAGCAGCAAAATTAAGAAGGCAATGACGCTTCCTAATATTTGATATGCGTTTTTGCGTTCCTTCCTGCGTTGTAAATTCACCACATTTAAAGTGTCCGTAATCACTTCCTCCACCGCTTCTTTTTCTATCAGTTGTTCTTCCGGCATCTTCTCTGATTTCATAAGTTCCAGAACGCTGACTCCAAGAGCGCTGGCAAGCGGTTCTATGGTATTGATGTCCGGGAATCCAACTCCGCGTTCCCATCGGCTGACCGCTTTGTCTGTAACCTGTATTTTTGCAGCCAGTTCCGCCTGCGTCATCTTTTTTTCTTTGCGACATTCCGCCACAAAAGCTCCAAATTTATGTGCATCCATATCGGCACCTCCTTGCAGCCAACATATCATATCCGCAGTATTATGGCAACCGATGCTGCGTTTACACGATGTTCTACGCTTCGTGGAGTTATTTTTTCAAAATTTTTAAGTACCCCGCCCTGCATCTTTTGTGATAAAATGTAGAAAAACCAGAAAGGAACAAATTCTGATGAAACATATAGATGTTATAGACTGTGACACTGCATTAAACCGCCTGATGGCGGGCAATCAGGAATATCTTATCGCAAAGGAAGGAAAGGGCAACATCTCCGAGGAGATCCGTATTCTCACCCACGAATATGGTCAGAAGCCTTACGCGATCGTCATCGCCTGCTCGGACTCCCGGGTCATCCCGGAAAAAATCTTCATGGTGGGCATCGGGGAAATCTTTACCATCCGTGTGGCGGGCAACGTCATCGGCGACTTTGAGCTTGGCAGCATCGAATATGCCGCAGAGCATCTGGGCGTAAAGCTTATTGTCGTGATGGGGCACAGTCGCTGCGGCGCCGTGGACGCCGCCATACATAATGCCGGTCATGATTCCATCGTGCATATCACCGACGAGATCCGCCATGCCATCGGCGCAGAAACCGACCCCGTCTGCTGTGAGAAACTGAATATCCGTCACAGTATAAAATGTATCAAAAAAAGCCCCCTGCTTCAATCTTACCTCCATGACGGGAGCTTAAAGATTGTGGGGGCTTATTACCATACACGGTCCGGGAAAGTGGAATTGCTTCCGGAAGCGGAAGGTTCTGCTCTGTAAAAGCAAATGTTATATCTGACGGATAATACGACCGTCTTTCATCACCAGTTTTAATTCCAGCTCTTCATCCCACAGCAGAAGATTCGCTTTCTTCCCCGGCGCGATGGAGCCATACTTTTCTTCCACGCCAAGGCTTCTGGCAGGATGAATGGTAGCGCAGGCTACCGCTGTCTCAAGCGGAACGTCCATCTCTTTTACCGCTGTCCGTACGCAGTCCGGAAGGGGCGTCACGGAACCGGCAAGGGAACCGTCCGAAAGCAGCGTCGCATACTTGCCTTTCACCTGCACATCCTGTCCGCCCAGCGTATAAAGTCCGTCCGGCATTCCTGCCGCACGCATACTGTCGCTGATGAAGATCATCCGTTCTTCTCCTATCAGCGAAAGGGCTCCCCGGACAGCAGAAGGATGCACATGCACTCCGTCACAGATGATCTCCGCCATCACATGCGGACTGTCGGCAGCAGCGCCGATAACCCCCGGTTCTCGGTGCAAAAATGGCGGCATAGCGTTATACATATGTACAAGATGCCCCGCGCCCGCGTCAAATGCGGCCTTCGCCGCATCATATCCTGCATTGGTATGCGCCAGGGAAACGGTCACTTTTCCCTTTACCTCTTCAATAAAACGTTCTGCCTGTCCGCTGCCTGCTTCCTCCGGCGCCAGACCGATGAAACGAACCAATCCCTGCGCCGCTTTCTGAAAAGACTCAAACAGCGCCGTATCACAGGGGAGAATATAAGCGTCGTCCTGCGCGCCCTTTTTTACCGGGCTGATAAACGGCCCTTCCATATTGATTCCAAGCAGATCGGCCTGAAAAGGAATCTCCTCTTTTGCAGACCTCTCCTGCTCCTGCCGGAAAGCCGCCGCGTTAGCAAGTATCTGTTTCAGATCCTCTGCCGGAAGCGTCATCGTTGCCGGCGCGATGGCGGTCACTCCGATGGACGCCTCATACCGGGCTATCGCATCCATCGCTTCTTTTGTTCCGTCGCAGATATCATACCCTTTACATCCATGAAAGTGCAGATCGATCATACCCGGAATACAGTAGGCGCCATGACCGTCTATGATTTCTGTGTCAGCAGACAACATCCCATCTTTTCCTTCCTGCTCCCCCAGGATAATCTGACCAATCCTGTCTTCTTTTACGAGCACTGCCCCCGGTACGAAACATTTACTTTCTGTGAA
>DXEQ01000232.1 GCA_019114885.1 Candidatus Anaerobutyricum stercoripullorum | reverse complement strand
GGTATTTCTGGAACAGTTTAAAGATTTCCTTGTTATCATTTTGATCATTGCCGCCCTCATTTCCCTCATTTCAGGAAATGTGGAGAGCACCATCGTTATCATCGCCGTGCTGATCTTGAATGCGATCCTCGGTACAGTGCAGTATCTGAAGGCAGAGAAGTCTCTGGCCGCATTAAAACAGCTTTCTTCTCCTCACGCGAAAGTGCTGCGTGACGGAAAGACGACGGAAGTTCCTTCTGCCGAGGTTGTGCCGGGCGATATTCTTCTTCTGGAAGCCGGCGATATGACAGCGGCAGACGGAAGAATTCTCAACTGTTATTCTTTGCAGGTCAACGAGAGCGCGCTGACCGGCGAGTCCGCCAGTGTGGATAAGACCGATGCGGATATCGAGGGCGAGGCAGTGCTGGCAGACCGTCTGAACATGGTATATTCCGGCACGCTCGTAACTTACGGCCGTGCGGAAGTGCTTGTCACCGGAACCGGAATGAACACGGAGATCGGTAAGATCGCCGGTCTTATGAACGACACCAAGGAGAAGAAGACGCCGCTTCAGGTGAGCCTGGACGAGTTCAGCAAGAAGCTGGCGGCTGTGATCATGGTGATCTGTGTCATTGTCTTCTTCTTAAGCATGTACAGAGATATGCCGATTCTGGATTCCCTGCTGTTTGCCGTGGCTCTGGCCGTGGCAGCCATTCCTGAGGCGCTTGGTTCCATCGTGACCATCGTGCAGGCGATGGGAACCGGCAAGATGGCGGCAGAAAACGCCATCATGAAAGAGTTAAAGGCAGTGGAAAGTCTGGGAAGCGTTTCTGTCATCTGTTCCGATAAGACGGGAACTCTGACACAGAATAAGATGACCGTCACAGATGTATACACCGGCGGCAAATGTATGAAGCCGGAAGAGATGGATATTCGTCTGGCGCTGCACCGGTATTTCCTTTACACGGCAGTGCTCAACAACGACTCTTCCAACCATGACGGAAAAGAGATCGGCGATCCGACCGAGTACAGCCTGCTCGTCATGGCAAGAAAAGCGGGTCTTGACGACGCGCATATCACGGAAGAGGACATCCGCAGCATGATGCCCCGAATGGAAGAACTGCCGTTTGACTCTGACCGGAAGCTGATGAGTACGAAGTACCGGATTCACGGTGTTCCGACCATCCTCACAAAAGGAGCGCTAGACGTGCTTCTTGACCGAACCCGTTATATCATGACCGAGACAGAGACCCGGGAGATGACCGACGCCGACAGAGAAGAGATCCTGCAGCAGAACCAGGCATTTTCCGAGAACGGACTCCGTGTCCTCGCCTTTGCCATCAAGGAAGTGGAGGAGGACGATACCCTCTCTCTGGATGATGAAAATGATTTCACCTTCGTCGGTCTGACCGCCATGATGGACCCGCCGAGAGAAGAGTCCAAAAAAGCCGTGGCGGATGCGGCAAGCGCCGGTATCAAGACAGTCATGATTACCGGAGACCACAAGGTGACGGCTGCGGCCATCGCCCGTCAGATCGGTATCTTCCACGACGGCGACATAGCGCTCACCGGACAGGAAGTTGACGCCATGTCCGATACAGAGCTTGACAATGTGCTGGAAAAAGTATCCGTCTATGCCCGTGTTTCACCGGAAAACAAGATCCGTATCGTAGACGCATGGCAGAGAAAAGGAAGAATCACCGCCATGACCGGAGACGGCGTCAACGACGCGCCTGCTCTTAAGAAAGCCGATATCGGTGTCGCCATGGGTATCACCGGTACCGAGGTATCCAAGGACGCAGCGGCGATGATCCTGGCAGACGATAACTTTGCCACCATTATCAAGGCGGTATCTTTCGGAAGAAACGTATACCGGAATATCCGGAATGCCATCCAGTTCCTTCTTTCCGGAAATATGGCTGGTATCCTCGTTGTATTATACTGCTCCCTGATGGGACTGCCGACACCTCTGGCGCCGGTACAGCTTCTGTTTATCAACCTGCTGACCGACTCCCTTCCGGCCCTGGCGATCGGAATGGAACCGGTGGACGAGAGCCTGTTAAAAGAGCCGCCGCGTGACCCGAACGAGGGAATCCTCACAAAAGATTTCCTGTTAAAGCTTGGCTATTACGGACTGCTCATCGCGGTTGCGACCATGTCCGCGTTCTATTTCGGAATGGAGACGTCCACCCAGACAGCAGTCACCATGGCATTTGCCACACTGACATTGGCCCGTCTGTTCCACGGATTCAACTGCCGTGGCAAGGCGTCCATCTTCAAGCTGGGACTGACGACGAACAAGTGGACCATCGCGGCATTCTTCGGAGGCATTGTTCTTCTTGCCATCGTTCTTCTCGTACCGTTCATGGAACGTCTCTTCGAGACAGTGGCGTTGACCGGCATACAGCTTGGAATGATCGTGGTGTTCGCCTTCGCGCCGACCCTGATCATTCAGATCGTGAAAGTGATCGTCGACGCAGTGAAAAAAAGATAAGGAAAACGCCGGTCGATCCCATAGATAAAAAACAGAAATGCAGTGAGAAACTGCCGGAAACTGTCAGCGGACAAAAACCGCTGGCAGTTTTTTTATTGCATAGGAGGTTGCAATCCTATGCAATAAAAACGCTCCGCGAGGATCGCACTGCGGCGGATTGGAAGATGTCGTTCCCGCATATTTTTCCGAAAACTGCAAATCCTATTTTCGGAAAAAGAAAGAGGTGATGTTATTTATGAGTCAGATGGCGGGGAAGCAGAGCATTTTCTTTGACAGACCGGCGGTCATCCTCAGTCACGCCTGTGTGGGCGGCAAAAAGGAGGGGGAAGGGCCGCTGGGAGATACACTGGATCTGGTGGTGGAGGATCCTCTGTTTGGACAGGAAAACTGGGAGGAAAGTGAGAGTCAGTTTGTGCGGGCAGCCTGCGAGACAGCGTTGCGGAAAGGAAAAAGGAAGAAGGAGGAAGTGCGGATGGCATTCTGCGGTGATCTGCTCGGTCAGCTGATCGCATCTTCCTTCGGTATCAAGCAGATGAACATTCCTTATTATGGGGTGTATGGCGCCTGCTCCAGCATCGGAGTCTCTCTTTCCATGGCAGCCATGGCGGTGAGCGGAGG
>DXEQ01000231.1 GCA_019114885.1 Candidatus Anaerobutyricum stercoripullorum | reverse complement strand
ACTACGGAAGAACTCAATGCAAGAATCGAAGAATACACCCGCAAGATCGGATGTATCCCGGCCTGCCTGCACTATCAGGGCTATCCGAAGAGTGTGTGCATCTCCGTGGATGATGTGGTCTGCCACGGTATCCCGAGCAAGGAGCAGGTACTAAAGAGCGGGGATATCGTCAACGTGGACTGTACGACTATTTATAACGGATATTTCGGAGACGCGTCCCGCATGTTCTGCATCGGTGATGTGTCGGAGGAGAAGCGAAAGTTGGTGCGGGTCACCAAGGAATGTCTGGATCTGGCGCTGGCGGCCACCCGTCCGTGGGGGACCATGGGGGATATGGGTTACGCCTGCAACAGCCACGCGGAAAAGAACGGATACACCATCGTGCGGGAGATCGGCGGCCACGGCTGCGGGGTACATTTTCACGAAGATCCGTGGATCAATCACATCGGCGTGCCGGATTCGGGGCTGCTTTTTGTGCCGGGCATGACCTTCACCATCGAGCCGATGGTCAACATGGGAGCGCCGGACGTGTATCAGGACGAGGATGACGGATGGACCATCTATACCCAGGACGGCAAGCCTTCCGCCCAGTGGGAGTACACGATCCTTGTGACAGAAGACGGAACGGAGATACTATCATATTGACGATCGGAAAAGAGGTGATGACGTGAATAACAGTAATGCGAAAAAGAAGCTTTATTACGCGTTTTTTGACGCGGAATATACCTGCTTTATGGAGAACGATACATTTTTTGACAGAGAACATGGCGGCGAACTGCTGTCCGTCGGTCTGGTGATCTGTGACAGGAATTTTAATCTGGTACGGACCTATTATTCACCCATCCATCCCCTTTACAATCCGCGTCTTACCGGTTACTGCAGGAAGCTGACCGGACTTACCCAGAAGGAGATTGACGAGGCGCCGTCCTACGAGACGGTTTTTCAGGAAATGTATCTGCTGCTGCAGGAATACCCGGTGCGGGAGATCTTCGTCTGGGGCAATGACAGCCATACGATTCTGCACGATATGGACAAGAACCACAGATCCGTCCCGCGGAGGTTCCGCAGGCTTGCCGGGCAGCTGCAGGATATCACCCGGCGACTCACCAAAAAGATATACGGAAAAGGAATCACCATCAGTCTCTCCGATATGAAATACATCTGCGGCATGGAACACAGCACGGCCCACAATGCACTGGAAGACGCGAAAGACCTGTACCGGATCACCCGCTGCTGTCTCCAGGGCAGATACGATAAAGAACGGGCAAAGAAACTGGAGGAATATATCCAGAACAGAGACACCTATCATAAATATAAGCGATTTAAGAGACCGCTTGTCCCGGAGAGTCCGGAAGAAAAGACGGCGGCAAAGGGCAGCGCTTTGAACAGGCCGGCAGGAGGAAACGGGACAGCCGGTAACGGAAAGAACGGTCCGGACAGAAGAATACTGAAAGATACCTCCCTGCAGTATATCGATATGCTCAAGGCTTATTATAAGAAGGAAGACGGCACCTGTCCGCCGGAAATTCTTGCGATGTGTGATGATATCCGCAGCCTTCTCGGCATGGAAAGTCAGGATTGTCCACGGTTGGAATAGGATATTTTTGCAGGAAGCCGATACATTTTATGCAAAGTTACCAATGTACAACAGTAAAGAGACAAAGAAAAAATGTTGCTTTTGCAAAAAGAATGTAGTAGAATCGTAAGGAAGAAGAAAGGCGTTCTTATGGGATGACTGGGGATGCCTTTTTCCTTATTTTATCATTCTTATTTAAGGAGGAAGAAAGAGATGAAAAAGTTAGTAACAGCAGCCCTCATCCTCGCTATGACAGTGGGATGTCTGGCAGGCTGCGGCGGTTCAGGCGCTTCTGAGGAAAAAGACGCCAACGCCTTCTATATCGGCGGAATCGGACCGACAACAGGCGCGGCAGCAATCTACGGCAATGCAGCCAAGAACGGCGCGCAGATCGCCATCGATGAGATCAATGAAGCAGGCGGAATCAACGGCGCAAAGATCGAGTATCGTTTTGAGGACGACCAGAACGATGCGGAGAAGTCTGTCAACGCCTACAACACCCTGAAAGACTGGGGTATGCAGATTCTTTACGGTACGGTTACCACAGCGCCTTGTATCGGTGTTGCGGATATGACCGCACAGGACAACCTGTTCCAGATCACACCTTCCGCATCTTCCACAGATGTTATCGAGGGCAAGACCAATGTGTTCCAGGTATGTTTCACAGACCCGAACCAGGGTACTGCATCCGCGCAGTATATCGACGAGCATAAGCTGGCGACCAAGATCGGTATCATCTACGACAGTTCCGATCCGTATTCATCAGGAATCGAAGAGAACTTTGTAAAAGAAGCAGAGACCAGAGGTCTTGAAATCGTGTCAGAAGAAGCGTTCACCGCTGATTCCAAGACAGATTTCCAGACACAGCTGCAGAAGGCACAGTCCGCAGGCGCTGAGCTGATCTTCCTGCCAATCTACTATCAGGAAGCTTCTATCATCTTACAGCAGGCCAACACCATGGGCTATGCACCGACCTTCTTCGGCGTGGACGGTATGGACGGTATCCTCACTGTAGAGAACTTTGACACTTCTCTGGCAGAGGGCGTTATGCTCCTGACTCCGTTTGCGGCAGACGCACAGGATGACGCTACCGTAAGCTTCGTGACCAAGTACAAAGAGCAGTTTGACGGTGAGACACCGAACCAGTTCGCAGCGGACGGCTATGACGCCATCTATGCGATCAAGGCTGCCATCGAGCAGGCTGGTGTGACACCGGATATGAGCGCATCTGATATCTGTGACGCTTTAAAGACTGCCATGACAGAGATCAATGTACAGGGTCTGACCGGCGACGAAGGCGGACTGAAGTGGTCTGAGACCGGTGAAGTCAACAAGTCCCCGAAGGCTGTTGTCATCGAGAACGGCGTTTATGTCGGCATGGACGCTCAGTAAGAGGCTGCATTTTCGTGCCGCCCGCGGGCGGTATAAGCAGAAAATGAGATGAAAAGCCCAAAGGAGGGCTGCCGCAAAGCAGCCCTCTATTCTTGTGAAATGGACAGGATGGATTGCTTTTGTGAGAGTGAGCGTTTCGAAGGATATAATGCCGGACGGGCGCAGACGCCGGGAGTTCCCGGAGATTATATGTTTCGGAATGCTTACCGCGCAGTAAGCAGAATACTGGTACAAAAAGAAAAAGTTTTGTACGATACAAATGCAAGAAAGAAAAAAGAGGTGGAAAGATGAGTTTTATATCCTATTTACTGAATGGTATCAGTCTGGGAAGTGTGTATGCCATTATCGCTCTTGGATATACGATGGTATACGGTATCGCGAAGATGCTGAACTTTGCCCACGGTGATGTCATTATGATCGGATGCTACATCGTGTTTACCATGATGACGACGATGGGACTGAATCCGATCGTCAGTATTGTGGCGGCCATCATCGGATGTACCGTCCTCGGTGTTGTCATTGAAAAAATCGCGTATAAACCTTTGCGGAAGGCGTCTCCTCTGGCGGTCCTGATCACGGCCATCGGTGTCAGCTATTTTCTGCAGAATCTGGCGCTTATCATTTTCGGCGCGGACACGAAGTCCTTCACTTCCGTGGTCAGCATGGAGCCTCTGCGCCTTGCCGGCGGCAAGCTTGTGATCTCCGGCGTGACCATCGTGACAGTGATCGTCTGTATCGTCATTGTGGCAGCCCTGATGACCTTTATCAAAAAGACGAAGGCAGGACAGGCCATGCTGGCGGTTTCCGAGGATAAGGACGCGGCGCAGCTCATGGGAGTTAATGTCAATAAGACCATATCCCTGACCTTTGCCATCGGTTCCGGCCTTGCGGCCATTGCCGGTGTGCTCTTATGCTCCGCCTATCCGACCCTGTCCCCGTATACCGGCTCCATGCCTGGTATCAAGGCGTTTACCGCAGCCGTATTCGGCGGTATCGGTTCCGTTCCGGGCGCTTTCATCGGTGGAATTCTTCTGGGAGTCATTGAGATTCTGGGAAGGGCCTATGTGTCCTCGCAGCTGTCTGACGCCATTGTCTTTGCCGTTCTTATTCTGGTGCTTCTGATCAAGCCTACCGGAATCCTGGGCAAGCCAATTCATGAGAAAGTGTAGGTGTGACGCAAGATGAAGAATTTCAGTCTGAAAACAATGAAAAAAACAACAAAGAATCATTTTATCACCTATGCCATGGTGATCATTGTGTTCGCCGTGGTACAGTTTATGGTAAACGGCGGTATGATGTCCAGTCTGATGCAGGGACTTCTCGTGCCGCTCTGTACCTACTCCATCGTGGCAGTGGGTCTGAATCTCTGTGTGGGCTATCTGGGTGAGCTCAGTCTGGGTCACGCGGGATTCATGTGTGTCGGCGCCTTTTCCAGTGCCTTCTTTACTCGATATATGGAAGAGTCCGGTATGAATCCGGGACTGCGGTTTTTCCTGGCTCTGGTGATCGGTACACTGGCCGCAGCCATCTTCGGCTGTCTGATCGGTATCCCGGTCCTTCGTCTGCGGGGCGATTATCTGGCTATCGTGACCCTGGCTTTCGGTGAGATCATCAAAAACGTGATCAACGTTATGTATGTGGGAAAGGACAGCGCAGGTCTGCACATTTCCATCAACGACAATGCGTCCTTCACGCTGGATGATACGGGAGATATGATCATCGACGGGGCCATGGGCATCACGGGCACACCGCGGCAGTCCACGTTCCTGATCGGCGTGATCATCCTTCTGGTGAGTCTTTTTGTGGTATTCAATCTGGTCAATTCCCGCAGCGGCCGTGCCGTTATGGCCATCCGTGACAACCGGATCGCGGCGGAGTCCGTCGGTGTGAATATCACCAAATATAAACTGATGGCTTTCAGTATTTCCGCAGCCATCGCCGGAGCAGGCGGCGTACTCTACGCCCACAATCTGTCCACACTGACAGCCCTTCCGGCCAACTTCGGATATAATATGTCCATCATGATTCTTGTATTTGTCGTTCTGGGCGGTATCGGAAGCTTCCGCGGTTCCATCATCGCGGCAGTAATCCTGACCATGCTGCCGGAGGTACTCCGCGGTCTTGCGGATTACCGTATGCTGATCTACGCCATCGTGCTCATCGCAATGATGCTCTTTAACTGGGCGCCGAAGGCAATCGAATGGCGGCAGAGATTCTCCTTGAAGAAGCTCTTTCACAAACAGGCGAAGGGGGTACAGTGATCATGGCAATGCTTGAAGTAAAGAACCTGGGTATCTCCTTCGGAGGTCTTAGGGCAGTGGATAATTTTGAGATCAATATTGAAAAAGGACAGCTCTACGGTCTGATCGGTCCGAACGGCGCGGGAAAGACCACAGTCTTTAACATGCTGACCGGTGTCTATAAGCCGGATGACGGTCTGATTCGTCTGGACGGAGAGGACCTGATCGGAAAGAGCACCATCGAGATTAACAAGGCGGGCGTGGCAAGGACGTTCCAGAATATCCGTCTTTTCCATGCTCAGTCCGTACTGGATAACGTGAAGATCGGTCTTGCCAACCATTATAAATATTCTACCCTGACGGGTATCCTCCGTCTTCCAAAATACCGGAAGATGGAGAAGGCCATGAATGAGAGGGCGATGGAACTTCTGAAGGTCTTTGAGATGGAGGATAAGGCGGAGTATCTGGCTTCCAACCTCCCTTACGGCGATCAGAGAAAGCTGGAGATCGCCCGGGCTCTCGCCACGGAACCGAAGCTGCTTCTTCTTGACGAGCCGGCGGCCGGCATGAATCCGAACGAGACGCAGGAGCTCATGGATATGATCCGGTTTGTGCGGGATGAATTCGATATGACCATCCTGCTCATCGAGCACGACATGAAGCTCGTCTCCGGTATCTGCGAGGAACTGACCGTGCTGAATTTCGGACAGGTTCTGGCGCAGGGAAAGACCAGCGACGTACTGAATGATCCGGAAGTCATCAAGGCATATCTGGGAGAATAGGAGGAAACAGGGATGGCAATGCTTGAAGTAAAAGACCTGGAAGTATATTATGGTGTGATTCAGGCCATCAAGGGGATTTCCTTTGAGGTCAATCAGGGTGAGGTCATTGCCCTGATCGGCGCCAACGGCGCGGGAAAGACCACGACCTTACAGACCATCACCGGTATGCTGCAGGCAAAAAAAGGACAGATTCTCTTTGAGGGACAGGATATCACAAAGATGCCGGGACACAAGATCGTCTCCATGGGTATGGCGCACGTGCCGGAGGGCCGGCGGGTGTTCGCGGATCTGACGGTTCTTGAGAATCTGAAACTGGGCGCGTACACGCGCAAGGATAAAAATGAGATCGCGGAGACGCTTAAGAAGGTATACCAGAGTTTTCCTCGTCTGGAAGAGAGGAAGAATCAGTCGGCGGGCACGTTAAGCGGCGGTGAGCAGCAGATGCTCGCCATGGGAAGAGCCCTCATGTCAAAGCCGCGGATCATCCTCATGGATGAACCGTCCATGGGACTTTCCCCGATTTTTGTGGAGGAGATCTTTAAGATCATCCAGGAGATCTCCGCGGCGGGAACCACGGTACTTCTGGTGGAGCAGAATGCCAAGAAGGCGCTCTCCATCGCGGACCGGGCTTACGTACTGGAAACAGGCAACATTGTTCTGAGCGGCGACGCGAAAGAACTGATGAATAATGAATCCATTAAGAAAGCATATCTGGGAGAGTAGGTGATGGTATGGAACATACGGTAATTACGATCGCAAGGAGCTATGGAAGCGGCGGAAAGACGCTGGGTCAGCTTCTGGCAAAAGAACTGGGCGTTCACTGCTATGACAGAGAGCTTCTCCGCATGGCCTCCGAGCAGAGCGGCATCAACGAGGCGCTGTTCGGACAGGTGGACGAGAAGATCAAGAGCATGCCGCTGTTTGGCATCAGCAAAAAGATTTACAAAGGAAATGTACTTCCTCCGGACAGCGACGATTATACATCCCAGGACAATCTGTTCAATTTTCAGGCGCAGTGCATCAAAGAGCTGGCAAAGACAGAGTCCTGCGTCATTATCGGTCGCTGCGCGGATTTTATCCTGAAGGATGAACCGCATGTCATCCGGCTGTTTTTCTACGCGCCGCGGGAAGACTGTATCCGGCGGACCATGGCGCAGAACGGCGGGACAGAGAAGGATATCATCAAAAAAATTGAAAAAAGAGATAAATATCGTTCCGATTACTATAAATATCACACGGGCAGAGACTGGAATGACGCCAGAAACTATGATTTCTGCCTGAACACCGCCAGCACCAGCTATGAGAAGCTGGTCGAGGTGGTCAAGAATTACATTTCCATCTGCAGACAGTAGAGCGGAAGCACTGCGGCAGACGGGCGCGGCAAGCCGGGCGATGAGCGGACAGGACGCGGCACGGCGCGCAGCGCATACGGACAGATCATAAAGATAGTATTTTAAGTAAGATAAGAAGGAGCGCAATATGGGCGGAATATTTGGAGTAGCATCAAAGGGCAGCTGTGTGTTTGATTTGTTTTTCGGTATTGATTATCATTCCCATCTGGGAACCCGCAGGGGCGGTATGGCCGTATACAGTAAGGAAAAAGGCTTTGACCGTTCTATCCACAACATCGAGAACTCCCCGTTTCGGACAAAGTTCGAGAGGGACGTGGATGAATTATCCGGATACCTGGGAATCGGATGTATCTCGGATAATGAGCCGCAGCCTCTTCTGGTACAGTCTCATCTGGGAAGCTTTGCCATCACCACGGTGGGCAAGATCAATAATCAGGAAGAACTGGTGCAGAGAGCTTTCGATAACGGAAGAGCACATTTTCTGGAAATGAGCGGAGGCGGCGTGAACCCGACGGAGCTGGTTGCCTCCCTGATCAATGAGAAGCAGAGCATTTCCGAGGGAATCCGGTATGCCCAGGAGTCCATTGACGGTTCCATGAGTATGCTGGTCATGACGGAACACGGAATCTTTGCCGCAAGAGATATGCTGGGAAGAACCCCGCTGTTTATCGGAGAAAAGGAAGACGCACACTGCATTTCCTTTGAGGACTTTGCCTATGCCAATCTGGGATACAAGACCTGCAAGGAGCTGGGACCGGGCGAGGTGGTCTTTGTCCGTCCGGACAGTGTGAAGACTGCGGTCCCTGCGGGAGACAAGATGAAGATCTGTTCCTTCCTCTGGGTATATTACGGCTATCCGACAGCAACCTACGAGGGAGTCAATGTGGAGGAAATGCGTTACCGCTGCGGTGAGCTTCTGGCAAGAAGAGACGACGTGCAGGCGGACTATGTGGCCGGCGTGCCGGATTCCGGTATTGCGCACGCGGTGGGATATGCCAATGAATCAGGCATCCCGTTTGCCAGACCGTTTATCAAATATACGCCGACCTGGCCGCGTTCCTTCATGCCGCAGAATCAGACAAAGAGAAACCTGATCGCCAAGATGAAGCTGATTCCGGTACATCCGCTGATCAAGGGCAAGAAGCTTCTGCTCATTGACGACTCCATCGTGCGTGGCACGCAGCTGGGCGAGACCACGGAGTTTCTGTACGAGAGCGGCGTGGAAGAGGTACACATCCGTCCGGCATGTCCTCCTCTGCTGTATGGCTGTAAATATCTGAACTTCTCCCGGTCCAAATCCGAGCTCGACCTCATTACCCGCCGGGTAATCCTCAAGAGAGAGGGCGAGGAGAGAGCCAATGACCCGGAAGTGCTGGCCGAGTACGCCAACCCGGATTCTGAGAAGTACCAGGCAATGCTTGACGATATCTGCAAGGAGCTGAACTTTACCTCCCTGCGCTTCCATCGTCTCGACGATATGATCGAGTCCATCGGTCTGCCGAGAGAGTGCCTGTGTACTTACTGCTGGGACGGAAGAGAGTAATTATTGAAAACATTTCCATGTGAATATTGAGTTTTTCTTCAGGCGCGTTTGTTTTCTTTTACAGACGCGCCTTTCTTGCGTTTAATGTTATAAATTTATAAAGAAAAAGTAAGAAAATCGACTTTTTCCTACAAAGTCCCTCCGATGTGAAAACATTTCTCATACGAATAGTGCTATAGTACAGTTAACACTAGTGTATAACATTTTTCACAAAAGGAGGAATTATTATGACTGCATATCTTGGTGAATTTTTAGGAACCATGCTCCTTGTTCTTCTTGGAGATGGTGTTTGTGCCAACGTAAACCTGAGTAAATCAAACTTTAAAAACGGTGGTCTGGTAATTGTAACGATTGGATGGGGTATGGCAGTACTCCTTCCGGCAGCATGTTTCAGCAATATATGTGCTGCATCTTATAACCCGGCGCTGACAATCGCTCTGTGTATCGGCGGTTCTCTGCCGTGGTCACAGTGCATCGGTTATATCGTAGCAGAGATGATTGGCGGTATCGTAGGCGGTATCCTCGTATGGATCTGCTTCAAACCTCAGTTTGACGCTACGGCAGATGATCCGGCAACTATGAGAGGCGTCTTCTGTACAGCGCCTGGTGTAAGAAATATTCCTTATAATATTTTACAGGAAGCATTTGCAACATTCTGGCTGGTATTTGCCATCCTGGCATTCCCGAACTGCGGTGTTGTTGATGGCGGTGTTTCCAAGTTCTTCGTATTTGCGATCA
>DXEQ01000230.1 GCA_019114885.1 Candidatus Anaerobutyricum stercoripullorum | reverse complement strand
GGTATTTGACGGAGCCAACGCCCGGACATTGAATGACGCGGAGATTCGGAAGAACCGTCTGCATTTCGGTCTGGTGTTCCAGTCCTTCAACCTGTTTCCGCAGTATACGGCTCTCCAGAACTGCACGCTGGCAAAAGAACTGATGGCCAAGGAACGCCCGGATTTCAAGTCCAATAAGAAGCAGATTCTTGATGAGATAAAGACAGAAGGCGAGGCGGTACTTGCCAGCGTCGGCCTGCAGGAGAAGATGGATTATTATCCGCATCAGCTCTCCGGCGGTCAGCAGCAGCGTGTGGCGATTGCCAGAGCATTGATGCTCCAGCCGGATATCCTCTGTTTCGATGAGCCGACCTCCGCCCTTGACCCGGAGCTTACCGGAGAGGTATTAAAGGTAATCCGCGGTCTGGCGGATAAGAAGACGACCATGGTCATCGTCACCCACGAGATGCAGTTTGCCAGAGACGTCTCCGATAAGGTCCTGTTCCTCGACAAGGGAACGGTGGCTGAGTACGGAAGTCCGGAACAGGTCTTCGAGCATCCGAAGGAAGAGAGGACGAGACAGTTCCTGGAAAGATATTTCAATCAGCAGTAACAGAGAGAAAAAAGAAGCCGCGGCAGCAGCTTCTTTTTTTGTGGGCAAATGTACGGAATCACCTGAAGGTATATCATCCGGACAGATACTTTGCATTGTCCGAAGTCATGTTGTCTGGACAGATACTTTGCATCACCCGAAGTCATGTTATCCGGACAGATATTCCGCATCGCCCGAAGATATATTATCTGGACAGATACTCCTTTGCCAGTTCTTTAAAGACCGGCAGAGATTTTTTTATGCGCTCTGTCGGCACGCAGTAAGCAATCCGGAAATGTCCCGGGCAGCCGAAGATATCGCCAGGCACCAGCATGAGGTTCTTCTCCTTTGCCCGCTCGCAGAAGGCGTAGGAGTCCGGTTCCAGAGAGCGCGGGAACATGTAGAAGGTGCCGCCCGGTTCCACGCAGGAGTAGCCGTAAGAGAGCAGGGCGTCATAGAGGATTTTTTTATTTTCCTCGTAGACGGACAACTCGGAAGTGTACCCGCATACCTGCGCCGCCGTCCTCTGCATGAGGGAGGCCGGCCCGTTCTGACCGATGGTGCGGGAGATCTGCGGACAGATCTCAATGATTGTTTCCGCGCTCTCGCAGTCCGGGTTCACCGCCAGATAGCCGATCCGCTCGCCCGGCAGGGAGAGGGACTTACTGAAAGAGTAGCAGGTGAGCGTATTTTTATAATAGTTGGCGACGTACGGGCTGTCGGTTCCGGTGAAAACGATATCCCGATATGGCTCGTCGGAGATCAGATAGATCGGGTGACCGACCTCCTCGGATCTGGCGTTCAGGATGGCGGCCAGCCGCTCGATGGTCTCTGTGGAGTAGACGATGCCGGACGGATTATTGGGTGAATTGATCAGCACCGAAGTCACCGCCGGGGTGAGCATTTCTTCGAAAGCGTCAAAGTTAATCTGAAAACTGTCGATGTCCGCCGGGACGATGGACAGATTCAGAGAGGCGCCTGCCGTGTAAGGTTTATATTCGGAAAAGCACGGGGCAAAGGTCAGCACCGTATCCCCCGGATTATTGACCGCGCGGAACGCGTGGGCCAGTGCGCCGGCGGCGCCGATGGCCATGAAGATATTCTGCGGTTTGTATTGGCAGCCGTATTTCTCATTCAGGTCTGCCGCGATGGCTGCCCGTGTCTCCGGGATACCCATGCCCGGGCTGTAGCCGTGGAGTGACAGTGGGTCCAGCTGCTGCAGGTTCTTTGCGATGGTGTCGTTGACAATCTCCGGCGCCGGAACGGACGGGTTGCCCAGACTGAAATCATAAATGTTTTCCGCGCCCACAAGCTTTGCCTTTTCCTGCGAATACTGAAATATTTCAAAAATGACGTCCTTTTCGGACAACATGGATGTGTAATACTGATTGATCATAGATGCCTCCTTATTTGTGATGGATCAAAGATTCTTCCTGACCGGGAAAATGTACCGGCCACTCTCCTGACAGCAGGTTAGAAAGAACATTTTCCAGTACATTTTATCACGGGAAGGAGACGGTCACAAGAAGAGAAATCGGTTTCTTCCGGGGGTTGGTGCAACAGATTTCTTCCGGGTACATTGACGAAGAGGGAGTCTTTGATTATAATACGGATAGAATAAGAAGAAGGAGTATATCATGGAGAATTATACGATATTGCCGGTTCCATATACGGTGGGACCGGAGGCATACAACAGCATTGCGGAATACACCCGCCTGTACGGCACAAAAGCCGTGGTTATCGGCGGCGAGAAGGCCATGGCGGCGTCCAGGGAGAAGATGCTGGCAGCTTTGGAAGGTACGGGAACGGAAGTTCTGGATTTCGTGCTTTTCGGCAAGGAATGTACCTTCGAGGCGGCAGAGAGACTGGAAGGGCTGGAAGCCGTGAAGGAGGCGGACATGATCTTTGCCGTGGGCGGAGGAAAGGCCATCGACACGGCGAAGCTGGTGAGCATCGATCTTAAGAAGCCGTACTTTGCGTTTCCGACCATCGCCTCCAACTGCGCGGCGGCCTCCGCGGTGTCCATCGTCTATAAGGAGGACGGTTCCTTTGCAGATTTCGTACATTTCCTGGACGCGGCGAAGCATGTGTTTATCGACACGGATATCATCGCCCGCGCGCCAAAAGAATATCTCTGGGCGGGCATCGGAGATACCTATGCCAAATATTACGAGGTGAGCATTTCCGCCCGGGGCGAGAGTCTGCCGCACTATATGGCGCTGGGCGTCAATATGAGCCGGATGTGTATGGAGACGCTGGTGGAGCACGGTGCGCAGGCGCTTTCTGATAACGAGGCGGGCGTCGCCTCCTATGCGCTGGAACAGGCGGCGCTTGCCATCATCATCACCACAGGCTGGGTGTCCATGCTGGTGGCCAGAGACCACACCATGGATTACAATGGCGGCGTGGCGCACGCGTTCTTTTACGGACTGTGTAACCTGCCGGGGTTTGACGAGGACCATCTGCACGGCGTGGTGGTGGGCTTCGGCGTGCTGCTTCTGCTTGTGATGGACGGCAGGGAAGAAGAGTGCCGGAAACTCATGGAGTTCAATAAGACGGTGGGGCTGCCGACAAGACTTTCCGATATCGGCGTGACCGTGGAGCAGGTGGCTGCCTGCGCCCATGCCATGACGGAGGATGAGGATATCGAGCATTATCCGTATAAGGTGACGGAGGAGATGATTCTCGACGCCGTGCAAAAGCTGGACACAATATGAACATGATTTGACCGTATAATGCTTCAAAGCCTGTAAAACGGCGATCATGAGAAAGGTGGTAATGCAATGTATTATGGATACGGTATGGGCGGTTTCTTCTGGGACCCGACCTATATTCTGGTTATTATCGGCGTGGTCATTTGTCTCATCGCCTCGGCGAGAGTCAAAAGCACCTACGCGAAGTTTGAGAAAATGAGAAGCCACTCCGGCGTCACGGCGGCGGAGGCGGCGCAGCAGATTCTTCACGGCGCAGGGATTTATAATGTCCGGATTGAACATATCTCCGGACATCTGACTGATAACTACGATCCGAGAAGTAAGGTGCTGCATCTTTCGGATGCTACCTGGCGTTCCACTTCGGTGGCAGCCATCGGCGTGGCGGCCCATGAATGCGGCCATGCCATCCAGGACGCGAGAGGTTATGCGCTGCTTCGGATCCGGGGCGCGATCGTTCCGGTGGTGAATTTCGGTTCGGCGCTGTCCTGGCCGATCATCATTATCGGCGTACTGTTAAGTTTTAATCACTTCCTGATCACGCTGGGTATCGTTTTATTCTCACTGACGGTGGTATTCCAGCTGGTGACTCTGCCGGTGGAGTTTGACGCCTCATCCCGGGCGCTGCGGATTCTGGGAGATACGCATATGCTCTATGAGGATGAACTTCGGGGCGCGCGCAAGGTCTTAAGTGCGGCGGCGCTCACCTACGTGGCAGCGGCGGCGTCCACGATCTTGCAGCTTTTACGACTGGTTCTGCTGTTTGGAAGAAGAGACGATTAATACACATAGGATGGCGTGAGGGCGCAGGCAGCATATGCCTGCGCCTGTTTGTGTCCGCGCCGGAACAAAAATCAGAGGAAGAGGGAGAGAAGATGCAAGGGATAAAGATACTCTGCGTGGGAAAGGTGAAGGAGACCTATTTCCGGGATGGTATTGCACATTTTATCACACAGATCCGGAAAAAATGTCCGGTGGAGATCATAGAGTGTGCCGATGAGCCGACCCCGGACGGAGCCTCCGAAGCGGAGGAGGATAAGATTCGTCGGACGGAAGGGGAGCGTCTGCTGCAGAAGATCAGCGACGGGGATTACGTCGTCGCCCTCTGTATCGACGGCGCGCACTATGCTTCTGACGCCTGGAAGGAACGGATGCAGAAGCGGAGCCGCCAGACGGCGGGAGCGCTGGTCTTTGTGATCGGCGGCTCCCTGGGACTGTCGGATGCCGTGGTACGCCGGGCCAATGAGAAGCTCAGTTTTTCCGCCATGACATTTCCTCACCAGATGATGCGGATGATTCTGTGTGAGCAGCTGGCGGAAGTTTTTGCAGACTGATTCACATGGAAAGACGTTCCACCATATACTGTACGCTCATAAAAAATGTACAGTAAAACAGACCGCTGATCAGAAGCGGCAGGAAGGGATGCAGGCTTCCGCTCACCAGGAGATGCTGATAGAGCTGCTCTGACAGCCAGCCTCCCGCCAGAGCCAGGGCAGCGGGCAGAAGAAGCGTCTTTTCCACAGAAAAGGGAAAGGCCGTGATCCGGAAGACGCAGAGCAGATCTAAGAGAATCTGCACGGCGTAGCTGACCAGAAGTCCGTAAAGGTAGCCCTGGATTCCCATGGAAGGGATCAGCGTCAGGATGAACAGAATCCGTGTCCCCATGCCGAGGAGGTTGTGGTAGAGCGTTTTACGTGTCTGCCCGAAGCCGTTTACGATGCTGGATATCGTCTGTGCCACATACATGAACGGGCAGAGGATGGCAAACATGTAGACATAGTGACCGGCTTCCTCGCTGCCAAAGACGAGGCTTCCCAGCGTGTTTCCGTATATGAGAAAACCGAACGTGCTGAATATACCGATGATGATGCAGTAATGAAGACTTTTTGCGATGGTGCTTCGGATCTGCATCATTTTTTTCTGCTTATAAGAAAAGGAGATTGCGGGCAGCAGCATGACGGACAGGGAATTGATGATGGTGGCCGGAAAAAATAAAAAGGGCAGCGCCATGCCGGTGAGGGTGCCGTAACATTCCAGCGCGCGGGTCTGGCTCCCCAGACAGGATACCAGCATAAAGGGAATCAGCATATTTTCCAGACTGCTGATGATGGTCAGGGAAAAGTGGTTGATGGTCAGCGGTACGCTGAAAGAGAAAAATTCCCGGACCATATGAGAAAAAGGCATGGATTTCTGCCCGGTGCCTGCGGGCCGCTTTTGCCCGGCAGGAAATCGCACATCTGCGAAATGTTTTCTTCCGGCAGTCCGATTGGTATACAGGTAGGCAAGTATCGTATATACCGTGGAGGCCGCCTCGCCGATGACCATGCCCCAGGCGGCGATCCGGGCGTCGGCGGTAAAGAGATAGACGGAGACGGACAGCAGATAGATGCTCCCCACCCGGGCGCACTGTTCGATGAGCTGGCTGGCTGCCGGGACAGCGGAACGATTGAGCCCGATATAATATCCGTGCAGGCAGGATTTGACCGCCACAAAAGGCAGGGACAGGGCGGCAATTCGCAGAGCCGGCGCGGCGGAGGTCTCGTGGAGCAGATGTCCGCTCAGGTACCCGGCACCTTCATATAAGATGGTCATGAGGAGCAGCGCCAGAAAGAAAGCCATGGCGGCGGTCAGCCGGATCAGGCGGTGGATATTTGTCTTTTCGCCCACGGCGTAAAACCGGGAGGTCAGGTTGGAGATTCCCGTCTCGAAGCCGTGACAGACCAGGGTGAAGCAGAGCATATATACCGGAAAAATCAATTGATATATGCCCAGTTCTCTGGCACCAATCAGGTTGGAGAGGAATATTCTGTTATAGAACCCCAGTATTCTGGAGAGAAATCCGGACAGAGTGAGAATCAGTGTGCCGGTGAAAATGGTTTTCTTGTAGGACATGGAAACACCTGCAAACGGGTTCGTTTGAATATATGTATCAGATTGCCGGATTAGAAGAAAAAGAAGAAAGGTCGGTGCAGACATGTCGATGATTTATCTGGACCATGCCGCCACAACGCCGGTGCGGCCGGAAGTGCTGGAAGAAATGCTCCCTTATCTGAAAGAAATGTACGGCAATCCGTCCGGGCTCTGCCAGCGTTCCATGGAAGCCGCCAAAGCCGTGGAGACTGCCAGAAAGAGGGTGGCAGACAGCCTTGGCTGCGAGCCGGAGGAGATTTATTTTACATCGGGAGGGACGGAGGCCGATAACTGGGCGTTAAAATCGTCAGCGCGGATGGTGAAAAATCGTGGCGGTGGCAGCGTTCACATCATCACCTCGCAGGTGGAACATCACGCAGTCCTGCACGCCTGTGAAGCGTTGGAGCGGGCGGGGGCAGCGGTGACCTGTCTGCCTGTGGATGAGAGGGGGAGAGTTTCTCCGGCAGAGCTGGAGCGGGCCATCCGCCCGGATACCGCTCTCATCTCCATTATGTATGCCAACAATGAAGTGGGCACCATCCAGCCCGTCCGGGAAATCGGAGCGATCGCCCGGAGCCATCACATTTGCTTCCACACGGATGCCGTGCAGGCTTACGGCCACCTGCCCATCTCTGTAAATGAACTGGGCGTCGATATGCTCAGCGCCAGCGGGCATAAATGCGGCGCTCCGAAGGGAATTGGTTTTCTCTATATCAGGAAGGGGACTGATCTGCCGCCGTTTATGGACGGGGGAGCGCAGGAGAGGGGCAGGCGCGCCGGCACAGAAAATGTGGCGGGAATCGTCGGTCTCGGGAAGGCGGCACAGCTTTCGCAAAAAGAGATGCGGGAAACAGAAAAAAAGACGGCGGCCATGCGGGACCATCTGATCGGGCGTCTTCTGAAAGAAATACCTTTCGCCCGTCTCAACGGAAGCCGGCATGACCGCCTGGCAGGGAACTGCAGCGTCAGTTTTCAGTTTGTGGAAGGAGCGGCGCTACTGCTCCTTCTGGATGAGGAGGGAATCTGCGCCGCCGCCGGTTCTGCCTGCAGCACCGGCTCCAGACATCCTTCCCATGTGCTCACCGCCATGGGACTGCCGGACGATGTGGCCCGGGGAACCCTCCGCCTGACCCTTGGCTATGGGAATACCATGGAACAGATCGATCAGGCGGCGGACGCCATCCGAAAATGCGTGGCGAAGCTCCGGGAAACCTCCGGCGAATATGAGGATTATCTGCAGGAGCGGTCTGTCCGCCACACTCTTTAAGGAAATGTGCGGCAGCCCGCACTCAGGTGCTCGCCCGGCGAGTATTCTCATTGGCGGTGTCCGGCGCTGTGCCGGAGACCGCCAATGAAAATTGGAATATATTTTTTGAAAAAAATCCTTGCATTTTCCTATAGGGTGTAGTATTATAAATGCCGGAACTTTTATTCCAAGGACCAGTAGCTCAGTTGGATAGAGCAACGGTTTCCGGAACCGTGTGTCGGGGGTTCGAGTCCCTCCTGGTTCGTATGTATATGATTTATGCCCGGTGAGCAGATTCACCGGGCATTTTCTTTTTATTTATATAATTACCTGCATACTTTACTTCCATTTCCCGCGGAACATGCTGCTGGAACCGGAATAATAATTCGGATCTGCTTTCCAGCCGTTATAGTAGTTCTCCAGCACATCTGCTTTTTTATCATACTGATAACAGAGCTTTGCCCCTGAACTGTTTTTCAGTTTCAGGATGTAGCGGCCCTTTACTTTTTTGCAGCCGCAGATCTTCATGGTGCCGATACATTTTCCGGTGGTCCGGCTGTATATCTTAACTTTTTTCCGGGTAATTTTCCGGTCGTAACCGCCGGAGGAGACGTCGGTCCACCAGCCGCCGAGCCTCTTGTAGAGCTTTTTGCTCAGCTTATATTTCTTTTTGGCCAGAAGCTGCGCCGTAGAAGTATCCGCTGCGCCCGAGATTGTTGTCCGGTTCGGGCAGCTGTCATTGTACAGACAGTAGGAGTCGCCCGGGCAGTCATGTCCGTTTCTTCCATAATGATGCCCGTATCCTGCCCCGTATCCGTGATGCGCATAGGCAGTCATCGGCACTGCTAAAGTGAGCGCAAGGGCACATAGGACCGTAAGTGTTTTTATGTGTTTTCGCATACATTTCCCCCTTTTCCTGTGATCGGATATTCTGTGGGATACACAGAGAAATCAGATCCCTTTTTGTATTCATTATAGTATTCATTATAATAGAAACAACAAAAAAAGAAAAGAAAAATTCAGTTGTGTTTTCGATGGGATGGGTTGTATAATAAAACGGCAAAAGGATAAAAATGTGAAGAAAGGAAGTTTTGACATGGCTAAATCAAAAGTATATTATACCGATTTCAGAACGAAGCTGGGCGAGGGCCTGCCGACCAAGTTAAAGAGACTGATCAAAAAGGCCGGCATCGGCGAGATTGATATGGATCAGAAGTTTGTCGCCATCAAGATGCATTTTGGTGAGCTGGGCAACCTGGGATTCCTGCGCCCGAACTATGCGAAAGCGGTAGCTGACGTGGTAAAGGAACTGGGCGGTCTGCCTTTCCTGACAGACTGTAATACGTTATATCCGGGCAGCCGGAAGAACGCACTGGAGCATCTGCAGTGTGCCTGGGAGAATGGTTTCACTCCTCTGACCGTGGGATGTCCGGTCCTCATTGGCGACGGCCTGAAAGGAACGGACGATGTCGATGTGCCGGTGGAAGGCGGCGAGTACATAGAGAGCGCCAAGATCGGTCGTGCCGTCATGGACGCCGATATCTTTATCAGCCTGACACATTTTAAAGGACATGAGATGACCGGATTCGGCGGAACCATCAAAAATATCGGTATGGGCTGTGGTTCCCGCGCCGGAAAGAAGGAGCAGCACTCCAACGGAAAGCCGAGCATTGACGCCGACGCCTGCCGCGGATGCCGCCGTTGCCAGCACGAGTGTGCCAACAACGGTCTGGAGTTCAACGAGGAGACAAAGAAGATGACGGTCAATACCGACAACTGCGTGGGCTGCGGAAGATGTCTGGGCGCATGTAACTTTGATGCGATCAAATTCATCAATGATGCCGCCACTAAAGAGCTCAACTGCCGGATGGCGGAGTACACCAAGGCGGTCATTGACGGCCGTCCGAACTTCCACATTTCCCTGATTGTGGATGTGTCCCCGAACTGCGACTGCCACGCGGAGAACGATGCGCCGATCCTGCCGGATATCGGAATGTTTGCTTCCTTTGATCCGCTGGCGCTGGATCAGGCCTGTGTGGACGCCTGTCTCAAATGCGATCCGCTGCCGAACAGCCAGCTGTCCGACCGGATGCACAGCGAAGATTTCTGCGATCATCACGATCATTTTGAGAATACCACGCCGGATTCTGAGTATAAGACCTGTCTGGCTCATGCGGACAAGATTGGTCTGGGAAGCCGCGAGTACGAACTGATTTTTGTGAAATAATGAAATACGAGATCTACATTTTTGAAGAGGCCAAAACGGCCTCTTTTTATAAAAAAGCCATCGCCGAATACGAAAAGCGTCTCAGCCGGTACTGTAAGATTTCCTGCCGCTTTATCCGAAAAGAAAAAGAGTGGGAGAAGCTTCTGGACAGCGCCGCAGCTATGGCGAGTGCCGGAGATGCCCAAAACGGCGGGGGACCCTGCCTGATTCTGCCGGGACCGGACTCCGTCTCCTCGGAAGATTTCAGCGAAAAGCTCCGCCGCTGGGAAATGTCCGGGCAGGGAAAGAAGCTGTTTTTTATCCCGGGCGCACACTTTGCCGCTCCGGAAAAAGAGAAACTACCGATCCTGAATCTCTCCGACTTTACCATGAATACAGCTATGACGGCGATGATTCTCTATGAACAGATATACAGAGGGTATCGGATCATGAACCATCATCCGTATCACAAGTAAATGTGTTCTGTGCCAGAGGAGAGCAGCCAGGAGATGGCAACGAAAAATACCGATGTCAGATGAAGGGGGCAGTCATGGGGGAGACAAAAAGAAAAAGGCAGGAAGGCTATGCAAAAGTGATGCAAAAAGAAGATTACGAAAGGGTATTGGATGCTGTTTTTTGCAGTATTCTTCTTTTGGATGAAAATGGCATACTGGTGCATTATAACCGGGGAGCCAGCCGGATGTTCGGGAGCATGGGATGGGATCTGGAGGAGCGACTTGGTACGCCTTTTGAGGAATTCACAGAGGTTCTTCGGGAGAAGGCGGATTACCTGTGCGGAAGCGGACGGTACCGGGTGGAGTTGCATAACCGGTTTATTGTCTGCAATATACGGCCGTGGATGGAAGAAGACAGGCGGATTGGGACGATACTGATTCTTCACGAGTCCATGCAGTCCAACTGTATCGCGCAGGAGCTGGATGCGGCCAACAGTCTTCTGCAGGAGGTCAATATTTTTGTGGAGTCCTCTCATGACGGGTTTCTGGTGACGGACAGCAAGGGGAAGGTCATCCGGGTCAACGCCGCCTGGGAGAAGGCGTTTTCCGCGGACAGAAAAGATGTGATCGGAAAAAATGTGTCGGAGCTCATTGCTTCCGGGCTGTATTCGGAGTCTGCGGCGCTCGAGGTGATAAAGACCGGGGAGGTGGCGACGGTGATGATCCGAAAAGGGGAAAAGCAGATCATCGCCACTGGCGCACCGGTTTTTGGCGAGGGGCAGAATCTCCTGTCCGTGGTGGTCAATGTCCGGGATATCACGGAGTTAAACAGTTTAAGAAGCAGTCTGGAACAGCAGCGGCTCATGGCGGAAGGATATGTGCGGGAGCTGGCATTTATCCAGAGTAAGAACGGGGCGCCTATTGTGGCGCACAGTAAGGGCATGCAGAAGGTGCTTGATACGATCAAAACTCTGTCTCAGGTGAATTCCACCATTCTGGTGAGCGGAGAATCGGGGACCGGAAAGGAAGTCGTGGTCAATCAGATTCATCAGACCAGCAGCCGGAGAGAGAAGCCTTTTATCAAGATCAACTGCGGCGCTATTCCGGCGGCTCTGTTTGAGTCGGAGTTGTTCGGATATGAAGAAGGCGCTTTTACCGGAGCGAGCCGGAAGGGAAAGGCGGGATTTTTTGAGCTGGCCAACGGCGGGACTCTTTTTCTGGATGAGATCGGTGAGCTGGACATGGCTTTGCAGGTCAAACTGCTGCGGGTCATTCAGGAAGGAGAGGTGACCCGGATCGGAGGAACCAGAACCATTCATGTGGATGTCCGCCTCATTGCGGCCACCAACCGGGATCTGTGGGAGCAGGTGCAGGAGGGAAGTTTCCGCCAGGACCTGTATTACAGGCTCAATGTCATCCACATCGAAGTGCCTCCGCTTCGCGAACGCCGGGATGATATCATTCCTCTGGCGCTCTGTTTTCTGGAGAGGTTTAATAAAAAATACGGGAAGAGAAGAGAGCTTTCCCCGGAACTGGGCAAGCTTCTGACGGGGCTTTCCTGGCCGGGCAATATCCGTGAACTGGAGAATCTCATTGAAAACATGGTGGTGCTCGCGCAGGGCAGCCGCATGGGACTGTCGGATCTTCCGGCACGGTACCGCCGGGACGCGGATGAGAGACAGGATGTTCCATCTCAGGTCTCCGTACAGGGAATCCTGCCGCTTAAAGAGGCGGTGGAGGAGACAGAGAGAAAGCTTCTCTACAATGCCCGGGAGAAATACCGGACGACCCGGGAGATGGCGGCGGCTCTGGGCGTCAACCAGTCCACCATATCCCGGAAGCTGGAAAAATTATTTCCGGATGAAAAGAATTTCTGAAGAAAGACGGACAAAGTTTAAAAAACAGGCACATTTTTCTCTGAACGGAAGAATGACGGGAATGATTGATGCGTTTTTGCATATTTTGATGTAATAGTTCATCACATGAAGGACTGATTGTCAAAGAGTATCTGTACATAAGGAGTTTTTATGATGCAAATGTGCATCAACAGTCCCGGGTTTAAAAAACAATACTTTAAGAATACCCCCTGAATAAGCCATATGTAGTGTTGGCATATGACTTGCTACATAATATCCTGTAGATATTTTTTTCGTTTTATGAAACGATGGGCAGAA
>DXEQ01000229.1 GCA_019114885.1 Candidatus Anaerobutyricum stercoripullorum | reverse complement strand
GAAACTGATCATGAGACAGCAAAATACATATGAGGTTACACACAGCCGGAGCGAGGCAGAGCATCCCGACCGCGTTCCTCAACGTGGCGACATCTGGTTTGTGGAGCTGGGGTGTCATCCGGGGACAAGCGTCCAAGATGGATGCCGTCCGGCTTTTATCATGAGCAACGATACGGCCAATCTCTATTCCGGGATTGTGACGGTGGTTCCGATGACCTCCAAGCTGAAGAAATCTTATCTTCCAACGCACGTAATCCTGACAGATGAGTGCCCGGCCCTGGAGCCCTCCATGGTGTTGGGTGAGCAATTGACCACTGTCGGAAAGACATCGCTGAAGTCCTATGTGGGGAGGGTAAGTTCCAAAAAGGTCCACGAGATAGAAAAAGCGGTGGAGGCCCATTTGGGACTTTACACTTCTTTCGCGGCGGAAAAAGGAACATAAAGTTTTGTAAGTATACGATAAGTACGATAAGGAGGCGGAGATTTTGTTTCAAACCGATAGCGGCGGCATGGCAGCAGCCGCAGATATAAAGCTGTGTGATCCCTCATCAACATGGGCTACCCGGCTCAGCCAGATTGGCAGGAATACGGACAGGATCGTGATCTGCACGGAAGAACTGTTACTGGATGGCGGAGATAAATACGGAAACGGCTGCGTGTATGACAACCGGTACATACGTTCCATCCTGAATAAACGTGATGCGGTGGATCCGGGACTTGGGAGCGTAACATTGATAACCAATGGCAGTGAAGCGGAGAAAGCCGAAGAGCTTTTGAATGACTACCCAGACATGACGGTGGTTCTGACAGAAAAAATAACCGGGACAGTGGTCCTTTTGTCAACTGGAACGGCTTGGTTTTCTGTCGGCGGATTCGGCAAGGTGAAGAAAACGGATAAGGCCTCGCCGTTTAGCGGTCTTGGTATCCACAGTAAAGAATGTTATAAGCATATCAAGAACGGTATAAACAGGCATATCAAGGAGAACGGCAGCAGGCGGCTGAATTAAGCAGCGGGTAACAGTCCAAGTAATCGAAAGAGGTGAAAATCAGGTGAATGGTAACGCGAACGGTAACGCGGGTGATAAGATGAATACAGCGAAGACGGTTAGCCGGCCGGACACGATCACCTTGTCTGTGGCAAACAGCAGGAAATCATGGAACTGGAAGCGCGTGGAGATGACGTGGGAGCAATTTTGCTCACAGGCCACCAGCACAAAGAGAACCGTAGAATCAGTTGAAGAATACCAGAAGCTTCCTAAAGGGCAGAAGGATGACATTAAGGATGTTGGAGGTTTTGTATTCGGGATATTAAACGGTGGACGCAGGAAGAAGAACACCGTCATGGCCCGTACCGGTCTGACACTTGATATGGATTACGGGACGCCGGATTTTGAGCTTGCGGACACGCTGCGCATCTTATACGGCTGCAGGGCTGTTATCTACAGTACGCACAAGCATACGCCGGAGGCTCCGCGCCTGCGCCTTGTGATCCCGCTATCCAGGCAGGTCAGTCCAGAAGAGTACATGGCAGTTGCCAGGAAGGTTGCAGAGGATATTGACATCAATTTATTTGATGATACGACCTATGAGCCGCATCGTATAATGTACTGGCCATCCACCTCCTCTGACGGAGAATTTTACTTTAAGATCCTGCCAGGAGCGCCGCTTGATCCGGATGAGATCCTTGGGCGTTATGCGGACTGGCGTAATGTATCCGAATGGCCAGTATCAGACCGGCAGAAGAAACTGGTCGCCAGGGAGATGAAAAAACAGAACGACCCTCTGGAAAAACAGGGGCTGGTTGGCGCTTTCTGTCGGGCATATTATCCCATAACAGAGGCGATCGCCGAGTTTTTACCGGATGTGTATGCACCGTGCGGCGGCGATTTCCCTGATCTTACCGAGGAACGGTATGATTACATTCCGGCGGACTCTTCGGCCGGTGTGGTCATCTATGACGGGAAGTATTTATATTCCCACCATGCAACAGATCCGGCCTGCGGAAGGCTGCTCAACGCCTTTGATGCCGTCCGTCTCCATAGGTTTGGTGAGCTGGACGATAAGAGCGGAAGCAGGGATGCCGGTATCCTTACAGAAGAGGACGTCACAAAGCTTCCGTCCTATAAGAAAATGATCGAATTCATCTCAGAGCTTCCGAAGGTGAGGGGGATTCTCGCAGAAGAACGCCTTGCCAGGATCCGTGATGATTTTTCGGATGTGCCGGAGGCTGATGACATGTCCGATGTGCCGGATTCAGGTGGTGCAGCCAAAGCAGATACCGTAGGCCGGGCGGATGAAGCGAGTAAGGACGATGTTGGCGCAGAGCCGTCTTTAAACGTCAACTGGCAAAAGGAACTGGACGTAACGCGGAACGGTACGGTGAAGGATACGCTGGATAATATCAGCATCATCTTCCGGAACGATCCGCTCCTGCTCCCCATCGCTTATAACAGGCACAGGGATGGCATTGATGTCAACGGACGCATTCCATGGGAGCAGGTGAAGCCGGGATGGAACGATTCCGACCATGCCGCACTGCAGGTGTACTTGAGTAAATACTACGGCATTTATGCTCCGGCAAAGGCAAAGACGGCGTTAAGCGCTGTGGC
The DNA here is from genome assembly GCA_019114885.1 of Candidatus Anaerobutyricum stercoripullorum. GTDB lineage: Bacteria > Bacillota > Clostridia > Lachnospirales > Lachnospiraceae > Anaerobutyricum > Anaerobutyricum stercoripullorum. Next base: position 626 of record DXEQ01000229.1, on the reverse strand, counting down.
GGCAGAGCGGGCGTATCACCCGATCCAGGAGTATCTGGAGCAGCTGCCGCCCTGGGATGGAATACCACGGGCAGATACGCTGCTGATCACATATCTTGGTGCGGAGGACTCCCTTTATACACGGGCAGTGACCAGAAAGACGCTGGCGGCGGCAGTTGCGAGAATCTATGAACCCGGCATAAAGTTTGACCACGTCCTAATCCTTTCTGGACCGCAAGGCATTGGAAAATCTACGCTTTTTGCAAGGCTGGCTGGGAAGTGGTTCTCGGACTCCCTGTCCATGACGGATATGAAGGACAAGGCCGGCCCAGAGAAGCTGCAGGGCTACTGGATTTTGGAGCTGGGCGAACTTGCCGGTATGAAAAAGACCGAGGTGGAGACGGTCAAGTCGTTTATCAGCAGAACGGATGATAAGTACCGCGCCGCTTATGGTCTAAACGTAGAGTCCCATCCCAGACAGTGTATCATCGTAGGCTCTACAAACTCGGAGAACGGTTTCCTGCGGGATGTCACCGGGAACCGCCGGTTCTGGCCGGTGGATGTAGATGGAGCTGGAGAACATAAGACGTGGGAGCTTACCAAAGATCTGGTCGCACAGGTCTGGGCGGAGGTCATGACCTACTATA
>DXEQ01000228.1 GCA_019114885.1 Candidatus Anaerobutyricum stercoripullorum | reverse complement strand
TTGTACATTTACTAAGTAAAGTCTAACCACTTTTATTTGAATTATTCTGTCGTTCGTAAATGGCCGGGCCACTGCCTTTTCTCCGGCAAATCCGGCGGCACAGCCTGCCTGCTGCCGGCGCCGCCCCGCAGACGGTCAGCTCTGACCAAGATGCAGATTCAGCTTCTGCACCTTATTTTTTCTGGCGAGAAGCTCCTGCCACTTCACGATATCACCGGTGTGGATCATCTCATCTTCAATGCTGGACAGGAGTATCTTCTTTACCACGTCCGTCAGCGCCTTGTCCCGGTCCTCCGGCGACGTCTCATACCGGAGATGGGCGTTAAAGAGCGCCGCCACTTCCTTCTGCTCTTCCACCTCGGTAAACTGGTTGACGATCCTGGCCGGATTGACGGCCTGTCCCTGATCCAGCTGTTCAAAAAGCATGATGGCCACGGAATGATACAGCGGATTCAGAAAATCGTCGGCGCTTACATAGCTTCGGATGTACGGATAGATCTCCGGATGCTCCGTCAGCCAGGTGATGAGGATCCTCTGCGGCTTCGTGTGACTCTGCTCCCGTCTCTCCTGTTTCTTCTCCTGACTTTCCGGCTCTTTCTTGTACTGTTCATTGGCCTTCTGGATCTGATATCCCATGCCGTACCGGTTCACCAGATCAGCCAGATCCTTCCGGACGATCATAAACCGGTTGGCGGCAGCATCCAGATACGTATTTCTCTCCACCGGCTCCTCGATCTCCGCCAGCTTTTTCGCGATGGCACGGATACATTCGGTGCGGCTCTCCGGGTCTTTCTGATCATACTGTCTGTAGAGGGTGAGCATCTCAAACATGCGGCCCGCCTCGGACTCCTTCAGTCTCTTCCGGTACCCTTCCGCTCCCTCGTTTTTGATCAGTTCATCCGGGTCCTTGTACGGTTTCATGGAGAGGACCCGGCCCCGCAGGCCGTTTTCCCGAAGAATCGGCAGAGCCCGCAGGGCCGCCTTCACTCCGGCGCCGTCGCTGTCAAAGGACAGTATCACCTCGTCGGTGTAACGTTTCAGCAGCATGGCCTGATTTGGCGTGAAGGCTGTCCCCAGCGGCGCCACCGCATTGGTAAAGCCCGCCTGATGCAGGGAGATCACGTCCATGTATCCTTCGCAGAGGATAATGGCGGACTCCCGGGTCCGCTTGGCGTAATTGAGCCCGTACAGATTCCTTCCTTTATCAAAGAGGATGGTCTCTCTGGAATTTAAGTATTTCGGTTCGCCGTCCCCCATGACGCGGCCGCCGAATCCGATGACGCGCTGATTCACGTCCATGATGGGAAACATGACCCGGTTGAAAAACTTGTCATAGCTGCCCTTTGCCGAATCAATGGTGACCAGAGAGGACTCTTTCATCTGATGATCGCTGTAACCCTGCTTCTTCAGATACTGGTAGAGGTCATCCCGGTAAATATCCGCGTACCCGAGCCCAAAACGCCGGATCATCTCATCGGAAATCCCCCGGCCTCTCAGATAGGCCATGGCCCGTTCGCCCCGGGCGCTTTTCAGCAGATAATGAAAATAGACGGCGGCCTTTTTGTTCATTTCCTTCAAGGTGGTCCGCTCGTCCGCCTGCCGCCGCTCCTCCGGCGTCTGCTCTCCCTCCGGAAGCTCCACGCCGGCACGCTGCGCCAGTTCTTTGAGCGCTTCCACAAAGGAGAGCCTGTTATATTCCATCAGAAATGTATATACATTTCCTCCCTGCCCGCAGCCAAAACAGTAGTACATCTGCTTCTCGCGGCTGACGGAAAAGGAAGGAGATTTCTCATTATGAAAAGGGCAAAGGCCAAAGTAAGAGGAGCCTTTCTTTTTCAGGGAAACGTACTGAGATATCACGTCCACGATATCATTCTTCTCCCTGACCTCTTCAATCACATCTTCCTCGTATCTCATATTGCCTCTTTTCTGTGCCGGTCTTTGCAGGAAGGGATCACCCCGCTGCAAAAACAATCTGTCTTCGTTCTAATTATATGTCGCAGGCCGTCAAACCATGCATAAAAATTGGCGGCGTGTCCGGCATGCCTGTGCACGAAGCAACTGCCGTACACCCGGACACGGCCATGTATCATGCGATGTCCGGATCACTCCAGCACCGCGATGGCGTCCAGCGACACTTTCATCAGCTCCCGGACCTCCTCCTCGGAGATGCCTATGCGCTCCGCCAGTTCCGACGGCTTCGCCTCTCTCTCATACTCTTTGGCAAAGGCGGTGGCCAGGTCGTTGAGTTCATTGACCCGACTGGCCATCTTCATGGCCGACCGGGTGGACTGGTTGTACTCCGCCATCACCTCTTCCACGTGTCGGCGGATGACCTTCTCCTTATACTGACGGAAACTGCGGTGAATCTCCGGCTCAAACTCATTGACTGCGATCATCAGGCCGATATTGCACTCCTGGATCAGATCGCTTAACAGAAGGCCCCGTCCCGTATACTCTCTGGCAAGGGCGGTGGCGTAAGCCAGATTCGCCTCAATCAGCAGGTTTCTCGCGTTCTCGTCGCCGTTTAAGAGCTTACGGACCAGCATCTCTTCCTGCTCCTCGCTGATCTGACTTGCCTTCCCGATCTCTTCCATATAAATGTTCACCATATCCGCATCCAGCGGGTCTTCCTTCGTGGTGACTTCCTCATCCGCGATCTCCATCTGTCCACGGCTCACCCGGTTCTCAATGAAGATCCGGTGACTCTCCAGATAGCGGCAGATATAATCCAGCTGCTCATCTTTTAAGTCCATATCCGCAAAATAGCCGCGGATCTCATTCATGTCCAAATGGTTGTTGTTTGTCTGGGCGAGACGTTCCAGTTCCCGCACCGCATCTAAAAATTCTGTCTGTCCTCCCATTTATTCTCCCTCTTTCTGTTCTGCCGGAGGCGCTGCCCCGGGTGCTGTCTCATTTCCTTTCTCCTCTGCTGGTGCCGCTACCTCCGCCGGTGCGGTCTCTTCTTCTGCAGGCGCCGCTGTCTCCGCCGGCGCGGTCTTCTCCTCTGCTGATGCCGCTTCCGCCGGGGTCTCCTCTGCCGGCGCGGCCTTTTTATCTGCCGGGAAGACGATGCCCATCTGCCGTCTTGCCTCATCCAGCACCTTCATGGTCTCCAGCGTAATATCCCGGGCGGTCTCCCAGCCGGTTCCCGTCTTTACCATTTTTATGAAAGCTGCCGTCTCATAATTCAGCGTATTATCGGACTGTTCAAAATGGATGGTCTGCGCCACCGTCTTTCTTCTGATATGGAGGTCCTTCACATTTTCAATCTCCGTCACCTGCATAACGCCGTCCTCTCCCAGAATCTGGCTCGGGATGGCCGCGTTGGTAATCTTGGAATAGATGGCCTCGCCGATCATATCGTCGTACTCCATGAGGATGGTCCCCTCGCCGTCCACACCGTTTGATAACTTCAGGCAGGACGCCTTCACGCTCTTTGGCGCGCCAAACAGACGGATCATACATGCCACCGTGTACACGCCGATATCCATGAGCGCACCGTTGGAAAGTTCCGGTTTGAAAGCATTCTCGATGATTCCTCTCTTAAAGTTATCGTAGCGGGAAGAATACTGGCAGTACTGCAATGTCGCCCGGCGGATGGCTCCCAGAGTCTTCATGTACTCCGTCATTTTCTGAAAGCCCGGCGTATAGATGGAGCGCATTCCTTCCATCAGGATCACTCCTTCCTCCTTTGCCACATCAAACATCTCTTTTGCCTCCTCGTAATTGGAAGCCAGCGGTTTCTCACAGAGCACATGCTTGCCCGCGCGCATCATGGCGATGGCCTGATCGTGATGACAGCAATTCGGGCTGGCCAGATAAACTGCGTCAAAAGCGTCGCTCTTTGCAAACGCCTCCAGATCGTCAAAATATGCCAGATCTCCCTTGCGGAAACCAAAAGCCTTCGCCTTCTCCATAGTCCTCGAATACACTGCCGTCAGCTCAAACCCGTTGATAAAACGGTTTGCCTGATAAAAATTCTCCGCGATCTTGCCCGTTCCGATAAAACCAAATCTTACCACTGTCGTATCCTCCTCTTCTTCTCCTTCATCCTGTTTCCACAGGTAATCTTCCAGCTCGCTCACTGTCTCCACCAGATGATCCGCCCCGGCTTCTGCAAGCTCCTGCCGGGAACCATAACCATAGAGCACGCCCACTGACTCCACGCCGCAGGCCGCCGCTCCCTCCATATCGTGGCGGCGGTCGCCAACCATCAGCGCCTCCTGCGGAGCGATGCCGTAGGCGTCCAGCGCGTACCGGATAACCTCCGCCTTATCCGTTCTCCTCCCGTCCAGCTCACTGCCTGCCACCAGAGTAAAAAACTCATCGATACCGAAATGTTTCAGAATCCGCTCCGCATACACCCGCGGCTTCGAGGTGGTCACTGCCAGCCGGAATCCTCCTTCGTACAGATTGGCAAGCATCTGCGCAATGCCGGGATAGATCTCATTTTCAAAAATTCCCTTCGGCGAAAAATACTCCCGGTAGTATTCCACCGCCTGCTTTGCCTGTTCCTCGGAAAATCCATAGAATTCCTGAAAAGAGCCTGCCAGCGGCGGCCCGATAAAAGGAATCAGCTCCTTTAAATACCGGACGGAGATGCCAAACTTCGAGAGGGCATACTGCACGGAAGAAGTGATGCCCACCATCGGGTCCGTCAAGGTTCCATCCAGATCAAAAAATATGTAACGTTTCATGGTCTCACTCCTCTTCCTTATTAAATGTAGTATAAAAGAAAAAGCTGTAAAATACAACCGCTAAGCCCGCAACTAAGATCAAATGTATATCCGCCGCCCTCGTTCGAACCGATTGACAGCCTTTCTTTTATAAAATATAATGAGACAAACGACAGCAGCACATTTCTTTCATATTTCCATGAAAAATGTGTCCGTCTGTCCGGCAACATTATTACAAAAAGGCAGGGGGACCTATGATCACAGATAAACAGAGACAGAGAGATTACGAATATGATGGCGATTATCAGTCAAAAAGCCGCTACAGCACAGAACAGTGGACCAATATCTTAAGCTCCGGGCAGCTTTCTTCCGAAGACACCGACCTTCTCAAACAGATATACAGTTCCTACAACCACGCAGCCACACTCCTGCAGCTGGCCTTTCATGGAAAGACCACCGAAGAAGAGCTGCTGGCACGGATCAACGCCATGGGACAGCCGCTGGCCGAAGCCAATGAGATCGCGCCGGAAGTGGATTTTTCCGGAGAGGAATACTGGTGGTTTCTGTTTTTCTGGGGCAAACAGACCGACGCCGGCACGCTGGAAGTAAAGATTCAGCCGGAGCTGACGGAAGCCATCGGCAGTCTCTGGCCGGAACTGGAGGAGAGTTACTATGCTTTCATGAACGATGTGGAGCGCAGCCTGCAGATCCGCTACAATCAGGAGGACTCTGTCTGGGTGGCCGCCGCCGTCCTGCTCTACGAAAAATATTATCAGAACCCGGGAATCTCCGCCGATGAGATTCTTCTGATGCAGTACGAAGTCCAGACCCGCGCACAGAAAGTATTCGGGCAGGACATCAACGTCAACACCATCACCCAAATCTGCAATGCGGATGAGCGGGGACACCGCTTCAATTATCTGCGGGATATCTATAAATATTACCGGGTTGCCTTCCCGGGCGAATTCGAGGGAGACCGGGAGCGGCCTGACCCGGAGAACTTCGACTATAACGCTTACATTTATTCCATCTACGGCTACATGACCTTACATGAACTGGTGGATTTTATCGAACATGAATATGCCCATCTGGTGGACGAATCCTATGTGGAGCAGAGCGCCTCCAACGGCTTTGTCCGTCTGGCGGACTTTCTCACCCGGAAGGGCGGCACGCCATTTGATCCGGAGGACAGCTCCGAGGAGGGAATTGCCCTCCGGGCCGAAGGGGAAGACTGCGCCGCCACCTTCCACATGCTGGCCGACGCGCTGATCCGGGAATATCCGAACTTTACCTACGCCAGAAAGAGCGACTGGTTCCAGCCTTCCGAAGGGCGGCTTTCGTACATTTTCTGTGATGTATTATCCATGGAGAATTACGCTCACACCCACGCGGGAATCTCTTTTCTGACCGTCCCGGACGGGGACGCTGTCAACATCGAGGTGGCGCTCAACCTGCCGTTTTGTTCCAGCGAGGAGGCCATGCTGGATATTCAGGACAAATGCCATATGCTCACCCTCATGACTTCCGCTCCTTTCCAGGTGACAAACACAGCCACCGAGGGCTTCGATCTGACGGAGGACGGACAGAAGATCAAGGCTTTCGTCCTCTATCCTTACGAGGAGTTCCGGACCATGAAGGAGGAGGACATCATCGGCATGATCTCCACAGCCACAGAAATATTTGCTTCCTATTATACGGATATCTGCCAGAACTATTATCCGGCCGCCGAGGAACTTCCGGCAGAAGATCCGCTGGCCGCCGCCCTCGGTTCCAAGCTGAAATACCGGCCGGCAAGAGAAGTGCCGGGGCCGCACGTCATCTACAAACAGGGCGGCATCTCACCGACCACGGAATACGTGACCAAGGTACTGCAGGGGTATGACGTGCCCGGAGATGAGGACGGGACGACGGATGGCAGTGTGACTGCCGGTGAATCAGTTGTTCCTGACGGCATGGAGGACGCCATGACAGCCGGGACAGCGGCAGCCATGATCGCCGGGCGATATGAAAATGTTCCGGCTGGTGCGGAAAGCGGCGCGGCGGACAGTTCTTTTGCGTCAGAAAATGTATCGGCAGCCGCAGGCCCGCGGCAGACCGACCGGGGAACCGGCAGACCGGCAGGCAGCGGCTCAGGCGGCAGCGGCTCAGGCGGCAGTGGCTTAGGAGGCAGAACCGGCAGCGCGGCACCGGCCGGAACGCCGGCTTCCGCTTTTCTTCCTGCCTGGCCTCAGGAAGAAAAGACGCCGGTATCCACCCATCCGGACCGCAGCGACCAGAGTTTCCGGCTGTATCCGAAAAACACCCTCCTCCGTGGACCGCTTAAGACCGCGAAATATCATGAGGCGATGCTCACCGCCGTGGGCATCATCGAAGGCAAAGACCCCGGCATGATGCGAATCGAACCGGTGCCGGACATTCTGGAGCACTATAAGAATTATGTAGAAGAAAAGAGGATCCTGCACATTTCCTGTCCGGATATTGACGGAAAAGGATACGAGGGCCTGATCGAATCCAAAAACGGACCGGCTGTCCGTGACGGCATCTTCAAGGAGTTTGCCAACCGCTGTGCGGAAGGCCGGTATGTGGTCATGATGGAAGAGGTGGATGTGAACTGGATGCATCTGTTCGGCGAGACCTCCGTTCTTCTCCGGGACAACCGCCGGGAGGGCACCGGAAGCGAGACCTGTGTCACTCTGCGGTATTCCAAGGAGACTTTCCGGCTTCCGTCGAACCTGTATATTGTGGCCACCTGCGATTCCAGCATCAGTGAGGATACCGTGCTGGGCGCCATCAGCCACGACTTTTTTATCCGGCATATCGCCCCGGATTCCTCCGTCCTGCACGGAATACAGGTGGAGGGCATCCGCCTGGAACGGCTCATGTCCGTCATCAACCTGCGGCTCTCCTATTTTCTGGGGGCTGACTTCCAGCTGGGTGAAGGATTCTTCCTGGGAGAAGCCGACAAGGATCCGTTCATCTCCCTGGCCCGCATTTTCCGGGAGCAGCTGATCCCGCTGCTGGAAAAATGGTTTGACGGGGATATCGAGCGCATCCGCTACGTGCTTGGCGACAACGGAAAACGGCGTCCGGATACCATGTTTTATCTGGAGACGCCTTTCCGGGAGAACCTGTTTAAGGGGGATATCCCGGATTCCTTCGATACCGGACGGAGTATCTATGCGATCAACGAGGACGCCTTTTTTAACCCGCAAAGTTATATCGCAGTCTATGAATAATCACTGCTTTTTCCCGGCGGCTGTCAAACTCCTGTACCGTTTTGACAGCCGCCGGTTCATGTGTTCTGTAAAATATGAATAATAATTATGTCCAAAAAGACAAAATTATTGTTCGCTATCGCGACAAAATAATAACTCCATAACATTTTTTTATTATTTCATCGTTTATTATTACGGATTTATTAAGTTTTATGACATTGGCCACATTTCGCACACATTGTCGTTTTATAATTACCGAAGAACATCAGAAAACACGAAAATGATTTTGAAAGATTGATCGGCTCTGTCACGAACAGATCCGACGGGATTATACATGACAATGGAGGTTACGAATATGTCACATACATACAAACGGCTGGGAGCAAGCCTGGCAATTTCCGCAATGGTTTTAAATTTTGCAGTTCTTCCGGCCGCAGGTAATAATATAGCTACTGTAGATGCAAGCACGATCGGTACTGTCAATTCCGGTTTTCTTAACATCCGCAAGACCAAGAGCATGAAAGCAAAACGCATCGCCGTTCTTGACAGAGGCGATAAGGTGGAAGTTTTAAGCACCGGTAAAAAGTGGGTGAAGGTAAGCGTAAAAGGTAAGACCGGATACACCCAGGGAAGATATCTTTCCACAGAGTCCGGCACCGCTTCCGATCCATATGCCAACGCAGAGAAAGGTACTGTTAAGTCCGGTTCTCTCGTGATCCGCACCGGCAAAGGCAAAAACGCTTCCTGGCTCGCCACTGTGAAAAAGGGCACAAAAGTAACCGTGCTCACCACAGGAAAGAAATGGGTCAAAGTAAAAGTCAACGGTAAGATCGGATACACCAAGGGCAACAAGATTGAACTGGAAGGCGGCGGAACAGCAGCTAATCCTTACACCAAAGGAGAAGAGGTTGTGAACTTCGCATTACAGTTTGTGGGCAATCCTTACCGCTGGGGCGGCACCAGCCTCACCCGCGGCGCTGACTGCTCCGGTTATATCATGAGTGTATACAGACATTTTGGTAAGTCTCTTCCGCATTCTTCCAGCGCTATGAGAAGCTGCGGTACCAGAGTCAGCAGCTTAAGCGCTGCCAAACCTGGCGATATCATCTGTTACAACGGTCATGTAGCTCTTTACATGGGCAACAACAAGGTCGTACACGCCAGCAACCCGAGCGACGGCATCAAAATCACCAACAATGCCGCTTACCGCTCCATCGTAACGATCAGAAGAATCTTTAACTAATATCTTACATATAGTATCCGTACAAAAAGGACCGCTGAATATATTTCAGCAGTCCTTTTTTTGACTCATGGGAATTCCTGCCGGAATTCCTGTGAGATAAAAAGTCGTCCGGCAGAAGTGCCTCCGCGCTATTTGTAGGAAGTCTCCAGCAGTTTGTTTTTCAGCTGATCTTCCAGTTCCGTCAGGCGGACTTCCGCCTCTCTTCTTTTCTGTCTTCCCTCGCTCTGTATCCGCATGACCTCATCGATGGTGGAGATGAGATTCTCATTGGTGGCGATCAGGGTCTCCATGTCCACGACTCCCCTCTCACTCTCTTTGGCGGTCTCCACGGTGGCCGTTTTCAGCTTCTCCGCGTTTTTCCGAAGCAGTGCATTGGTGAAATCAGATACCTCTCTCTGCGCTTCCGCCGCCTGTCTGGAGTGCTCCACTCCGAGGGCAATGATCATCTGGCTCTTCCAGAGCGGGATTGTATTGACCAGAGTGGACTGAATCTTCTCCGCCATCATGGCGTCGCTGGACTGAATCATTCGAATCTGCGGCGCCATCTGCAGGGAGACCATCCGGGTCAGCTCCAGATCATGAATCTTCTTTTCAAACCGGCCGCACATGGCTTCCATATCGCTGACTGCCTGCGCGTCTTCCGGCGCTCCGGAAGCGGTGGCTTTTGCTCTGGCCTGCGGCAGTTCTTCCGTCAGCACCTGATCCAGCTTTTTCTTGCCTGCCAGAATGTACATGTTCAGTTCCCGAAAATATACTTTATTCAGATCATAGAGCTGATCCAGCAGGGCGCTGTCCTTGAGCAGCTGCATCTGATGACCTTCCAGTGTTTTTGATACCTTTTCTATGCTAGCTTCCGCCTTATCATATTTCAGCTTCAGGGCTTCCGCCTTCGCCAGTTTCTTTTTGAAAAAGCCAAGCACACCCCTGCTCTCTTCTTCATCGAACTCTTTCAGTTCCTTCACCACTCCTCCGAGCAGCTCTCCGATCTCTCCCAGATCTTTGTTCCGCACCTTATTGAGCGTCCCTTCGGAAAAATCGGACATTTTTTTCTGGATACCGGAGCCATACTGCAGGATTGCGGCAGAATCCGTGAGGGAGATCTGCTCCGTAAATTCTTCCACCTGTTTTTTCTCCGCATCCGTCAGATATTTTTCTTCGTCATATACTTTTTCTGCCGGCGTCTGTTTTTCCGTCTCCTGTACCACCAGATCATCAAAGGCTTCCTCGGGATTCAGGGTCAGGGACGGGCCTTCTTTTAATAATTGTTCTATATCCATATGTTTCCTCCTTCTGTCTGGGAATGCATTTCCTGTTCTCCCCATCCATCTTTCGCCAGCATGGTCTCCAGCACCTTGATGTCTGAGGAAATGTCCATGGCCACATCCTGAAAAATATCATCGTACATGGCCTCCAGCGCCTGATTGACTGTATCGAGAGATTCCGCGATCTCCATCCGGGTCTTGATGATATGGACGCTCTGAATCGGCTGCTTCTCCATATCTTCATATACCCGAATCAGCTTCAGGACGGAAGGGAGATAATAGTCCAGCAGCCGGTCCGCCTGGGACAAGTTCTCCGGATATTCTTTGATACAGACAAAGAGACGGCCCAGCAGTAATTCCAGTCGTTCCAGTTTTTCGGAGACTTCCGGCGTATGGATCTGCTGTTTTCTCTCCCGGATCTCCCGCAGATAGCTTCCTCCTTCCTTTTGCAGCCGGTACATTTTCCGCTCATCGCCGGTCATGGTCTCCCACTGCTTTCTGTAGGCCTCTCTGGCTGCCTCTTCCGACGCCTGGCGTTCCTTCGCCTTCTGCTCTTCCTCTGCCCGGACATCCTCCGCCTTCCGGGCTTCTTCCTGCTGTCTCTCTCTTTCCCGTCTGGATTCCATGGCCGCATCGTATTGGTCGCCCGCCTCCTTCGTCAGCAGAAGGCAGGTACCGCTCTCATCCATCCTTCCATACGGGAGCAGGCTCTCATCCAGAAGGAACCGGATATCTTTCCGGATTCTTTTCATGGTATATCCTGTTTTTCTCTTCAGATCTTCCAGCATGACAAAGCCTTCTTCTCCCCACAGGCCGGCATAAGTATCAATCCTCTTTACTCTTCTGTCCGCGGCCCTTCCGGTTCCCAGAAGAATCCCGCTGACCACTGACAGAAGCAGAAAAACGATTGCCGGTGCCAGAAATGCACTGGCAAATAAACCTCCTGCCGGACTGAAGGCCGCGATGGAAAAACCGAGACAGCTGAGGCCAAAAATAATCAGGCCGCCGCCCCCGACAAATGTCCGAATCGGACCGCTCCAGCGGCCGGGAACTCTCCGGATCCAGCCTTTCTTTCCGGGCTGTCTGCCGGACACCGGCGTCTGCACCCGGCTGTCCCTCTGTGCTCTTCCTCTCTCCCGGGGTCCTCTGCCCGGCTGCGGTCTTGCGTCCGCCTTCGGCCTCCCGTCTCCCGACGGTCCTCTGGTCCCCGGCACCGACGCTCCTTCCCTGATCGAATCCACCGTGTCACGGATATTCTGGGCCAGCCCGGTGAAATCCATGGAATCCACCGCATCCTGCACCACATCCTGGAACCACTCTCCCAGATTGTCCGCCGGACCCGATCTGTATGTGTCTCTGTCATTGCCTGACTGTTCTTTTTTTTGATTCTCCTTCATATGCTCCTCTTTATTTCTGCTTTGTATTGTCGCTTCTGATTGCGCTTTTGCGCAATCATTATATCACGAAACCCTCCTTTTTTCTACGCATCATTTGTATTCCTTCAGAATATACTGAAAAAAAAGAACGGGGTTTCTTCATTGGCTATTCGAATCTTTATCGATCAGGGACATAACCCGGCCGGATTCAATGCCGGCGCCGAGGGCTTCGGCGCCAGAGAGCAGGATATCACCTACCAGGTCGGACAATATCTTTATAATATCTTATCGGAGGACTACCGGTTCACAGCAAAGCTTTCCCGTCCCACGCCGGAGACCGCCTTAGGATATAATAACACCAGCAGTCTGCGGGAACGGGTCACCCAGGCCAACAACTGGCCGGCGGATTATTTTATCAGCATCCATGCCAATGCCAGCGAAAATCCGGACGCCAACGGTTCGGAGGTCTATGTGATGGAAAGCTACACTACTGCCTGGTATCTCGCTCTGGATGTGCTGGCGGAGATTGTGCGCCGTCTGGGGACCAAATACAATGGCGTCTTTACCAATCCGTCTCTTTACGTGCTGCGCAACACCCGCATGCCTGCCATTCTGGTGGAACTTGCCTACATCACCAATTATGAGGATAATCAGCGGATGCTGCAGGAACCCTACCAGTTTGCCTATGGCATCTACGTGGGGCTTCTTAACTACCTCGGTCTCCCGCAGATTCTGTCCTGAGCTGTCTTCCGGCAGGTCCTGACCTGTTTCCCGGCAGGTCTTAATCTGTTTCCCGACAGGTCCTAATCTGTCTTCTGACAGGAAAAGAGCCCCGTCATAAACGGAGCTCTTTTTCCTCATATCAGATACATGTTTAAGGCTGGTGTGCTAATCTATCTGCCTTTATTAATGCGCTGTGGTCTGACCCTTTACATTTACATTACATTAAAGAAAGGTACAGAGCGCGGATATCTTCCTTGGTAGCGTCTTTCGGATTGCCCGGTGCGCAGGCGTCATTGAACGCGGAGTCTACCAGGAAGTCCAAATCTTCTTCTTTGGCGATTTCTTTTAAATCTGCAGGAATCTTGACATCTCTTGCCAGCTGGGCAACTGCGTCTACCGCTGCCTTTCTGTATTCTTCCTGACTCATATTCTCCACGCCTTCTACGCCCATGGCAATGGCGATATCTTTATATTTGGTGCCGGTGGCATCTGCATTGTATGCCATGACAGTCGGCAGCAGAATCGCGTTGGCAACACCGTGCGGAGTGTCATAGACAGCACCCAGAGCGTGTGCCATGGAATGTACGATGCCGAGGCCGACATTGGAGAATCCCTGTCCGGCAATATACTGTCCAAGGGCCATGTCCTCCCGTGCCTTCGGATCATTTTCACAGGCTGCGCGCAGGCTTCTCGCGATGATCTCGATGGCCTTGATGTGGAACATGTCTGTCATCTCCCAGGCTGCCTTTGTGATATATCCCTCAATGGCATGGGTCAGAGCGTCCATACCGGTGGAAGCAGTCAGTCCGTAAGGCATACCGCTCATCATCTCCGGATCCACGATTGCCACGATCGGGATATCCTTTGTGTCCACACAGACAAACTTGCGCTGTTTCTCGTCATCTTTGATTACGTAGTTGATGGTAACTTCCGCTGCTGTTCCCGCGGTAGTCGGCACTGCGATGATCGGTACGGATGGCTTCGTGGTCGGAGCCACACCTTCCAGACTTCTCACATCAGCGAACTCCGGATTGTTGATGATGATACCGATGGCCTTGGCCGTATCCATCGGTGAACCGCCGCCGATCGCGATAATATAGTCTGCTCCGGACGCCTTGAAAGCTTCCACGCCGTTCTGTACATTTTCAATGGTAGGATTGGCCTTGATATCTGAAAATGTAACATACTCCATACCTTCCGCATCCAACAGATCTGTTACCTTGGCTGTAACGCCTCTTTTTAAAATGTTCGGGCCACAGCAGACAAATCCTTTCTGAAATCCGTGTGCTTTCACCTCTGCCGGAATGTTCTGGATTGCCCCTGCTCCATGATAAGAAGTCTGATTCAATGTCACACAATTTGCCATTTTGGATATCTCCTTTTCTTTACATTTTTATTTATATTGTTGTAACAATTGTAACATGGGAATGTAAAAAAAGGAAGGAACTTTCGTGATTTTATATGATTCATTTAAAATTTTATCACACATCACAGACATATTTGCTCAAATTCCAAGAAGTCCTTTGGGATTGATCAAACCCCATCCCTGCCTGTTTCTCGAGATGCCACAGTCAATCCCCGTCTCCATGAGACGGATCTTCACATCCAGATTGGTAAGCCACGGCTGCGCCGAGAGAAGCAGCGCAATCACGCCGGAGACTACGGGAGTCGCCATGGAGGTGCCGCTTCGCCTCCTGTACGCTCTGCCATGATTATCACAGCTTAATACCGCGCTGGCCGGAGCGATCACATCGGGCTTACACACGCAGGTTCCCGGAACCGGCCCACACCCGGAATAATGTACCACCCGGCCAAATGCCCGGCCCGAAGAGCCTTCCCCCTCAAGTGCTCCCACGGTGATCACCTTGCGGCTGACGCCCGGACTGGTGATCGTATACTGGCCGGGACCTTCATTGCCTGCCGCCACCACAACCACCAGACCTGCGTTCCACAGCTCTTCCACCTTTTGAACCAGAGCATCCTTCTGCGGATTGCGCCAGTCTTTCAACGGCATCCCCACAGAAATATTGACAATCCGTATACCATACCTCTTATGATAGAGCAGAAGCCAGTCAATGGCCTGCAGCATGGTGCTGATCTTGCCGCTGCCCTGGCGGTCCAGCACTTTGAGGGCCGCGATGGAAGCCTCCGGCGCGATTCCGATCCTTCTTCCCTCCGGGGAGAATCCTCCGGAGGCGATGATCCCGCTCACATGGGTGCCATGTCCATTATCATCATAGGGATTGCTCCTGCCCTGCACAAAATCTTTAAAACAGCAGATGCGATTCCCGTAAACGCGAAAATCTTTATGCTCATAAATCCCTGTATCCAAAACAGCCGCGGCAATTCCCTTTCCGGTAATGCCGCGGCTGTATATCTCCGATAAATGAAAAAAATATTCCCTGTCAGCTCTCATGGTCATATACCGCCGACCGCCAGACCTTCTGCACATCCTAAGGTCCGCACAGCCGGATCTCTTTTTAACAGTATATGATGGAGCTCCCGCCGTTGCTCCTGACCGATTATGTACACAGTCCTCATCTTCGGCGGAAATCTCCAACCGGAAATGCGTCTGCAAAATCAATCGTGACACAGCCCCCGCCTCCGGAGGAAATTCTGGAGAAAACGCTCTGCCAGGCTGTCTCTGGCAATCGCCCCGACCGCCTCCTCAAAGGAGAACCAGCGGCAGTAATCAATCTCCTCCTCTGACGCGCCGGACAGATCTTCCGTCTCCGCCACACAGGAGAAATTCAGCATCAATGTGTTGCTCGGCGGAAAATACTCGCTTTTCTCGAAATGAACTTCCCGGACAGACAGCCCGATCTCCTCCCTGACCTCACGGACAACGGTGTGCTCCGCGCTCTCTCCCTTGTTAATGTATCCCGCCACCAGAATATAGCGGTCTTTTCCGTATTGTTTGATGAGAAGGACCTTATCCTTATCCGGATGCAGGACTTCCATACTGACTGCCACGGAAAACACAGGGAAGCGATAGGCGTTACATTGCTCGCAAAAAGGCACCATGCCCTCATTCTTTAAGAATCTCTCCGTCAGCTTCGTGCCACACTCCATGCAATACTCCATCATTCTTCCACCTTCCACGGCAGATCGACGATCAGTGCTTCATGGTGGACCGCCGGAAGAAACTTCTCCATCACTTCTTTGGTGTTAAGCTTCAGGCTGGATGTGTTGATACACGGATGACAACCCAGATTCTCATCTTCCAGAACCTCCCTGTCAATCACCAGCTGCACATGGTTCTCCGTATCATTCATCAGCCCCATGATGCTGACAGACCCCGGCTCGATATCCAGATACTCTTTCATATATTCCGGACTGGCAAAAGAGAGTCTGGATGTGGGAATCTGTCTGGACAGCAGCTTCGTCTTAAACGGCTTGTCCCCCGGCATCATGAGAAGATAAAACTTCTTTTTGTTGGCTGTACACAGAAACAGATTCTTGCAGATCACTGTCCCCAGCACAGCGTCAATGTCATTACATGCCTCCATATTATCCGCCGCCTCATGATCCGTGCGGTAGTAATCCATACCCAGGTTGTCCAGCAGATCGTATACCCGAATCTCCTTCGCCAGCCGGCCGCTGGAATCGGCCGGGCGTCCGTGAAATAACTCCATTCGTCTCATCCTTTCTCAATTCCTCAGTGTATTCTATATCTTATGAAGGGTGCTGCTCCTCCTTCGGCATCTATCCGACAGCACCATATCTATTCTACCAAAAAAAGAAAGGAAATAAAGGAAAAAAACCAATTCTGCAGAATATTTCTCCGGACAAAACGTCGGCCCCGGAGATATCTTCCGGATAAAATGTCAGCCCCGGAGATATTTTCCGGATAAAATGTCAGCCCCGGAGATATCTTCCGGATAAAATGTCAGCCCTGGAGATATTTCTCCCGTTCCGTTTCCAGACGCTTCTTTAATTCTTCCCGTTCTTCTTCCTCCAGCTCCTCTT
>DXEQ01000227.1 GCA_019114885.1 Candidatus Anaerobutyricum stercoripullorum | reverse complement strand
GTTGTGTCAATAATGAATTCTTGTTGTTTTTACAAATTTCTTTCAAATGTTACAATATCCTTATCATCAAGCAAAGGGGAAACGGTGCTTGATAACAAACATATTCATACATGTATAAGGAGGAGATTGTTATGAGTATTATCAATTTGATCGCTGCCTTTGGCGGTGGCGCATTCGCTGCATCAATCGGTGCTCTGCCAGCATTTATCATGACTGGTGTGTTCGCTGTTGTTGGTGCTGTTGCAAGTATGTGCGGCGCGGCTGACGCCGGTAACATCCTTACCAACTATTTTGCATTTGGTTCCTTCTTTGGACCACATATCGCTTTTGCCGGCGGTGTTGCTGCTGCAGCTTACGCTAAGAAAAAAGGCATCAGCGAGAACGGTGCTGATATCGCTACAGCATGTGCAGGTTTCAACGCTCCTGACGTTCTGGTAGTCGGCGGTATCTTTGGTGTGATCGGTTTCTTATTCAAAGAGCTCGTTGTTGCTAACCTCTTTGCAGGAACCATTTCCCCACGTCTCGTAACAGACGCACCTGGATTCACAGTATTCTGTTCCGCTATCTTAGTTCGTCTCGTATTCGGCGGCAAATTAAGAACAGGCGACAAATCCATCAGCCAGGGTGGTGCTTTAGGTAACACAATCGTGATCGGTATCTGCTACAGCTTAGTAGTAGCTGGTATTTACTTCGCAGGTCTTGAAGTAGTTCCGATTGAGACATTTGCTGGTTCTTACCACGTACTTATCTTCGGTATGGCAGCAGTTGGTCTGATCTTCGCAGAGATCGGTCAGCCATTCTTCGGATGCCACCATATCGTTATCATTGCTGCTGAGGCAGCTGTACAGAGCTACAACACTACACAGAATGTTTGGATGGCTATCATCATGGCAGTTATCTTCGGTACGATTTCCGCACTGATCTGTGACATTGAGACAAACCTGATTAACTCTGGTACAGATTCCCACATCGACGGTCCTGCTTGTGCAATCCTGATCATGACCTTCGCTGTAAATGCTTGTTTCCCAGCAATGTAATTGTAAGTCAATAACATACATAAAAAGGTTCTCTTCGGAGAACCTTTTTTATTGCAAAGGAAACACTTTTTATATCTTTCTTTTTGGCCACTGCATCCACTTTTCATCTCCTCTTCTGAGTTCTCTCCTGTTCTCCCTCTCCAGCAGTTTCCAGAGCGCCCACAGATAAATTCCGGTCAGATTCATCTTTTTCTCTCTTCCCTTCGGCTCAAATTCGTACACAGGCCTTTTCACACAGTCAATCACCAGATATACATCATTTTTTGTCATTCTGTTCTCACAGCCAGCCTGCCCATCGCAGCAGCCAGTAGATCAGTCCCACGATCCAGCTGGAAAATATCCCGTAAAGGATCACCGGACCGGCTATGGTAAAAATCTTTACGCCAATGCCGAATACCTGCCCCTCCGCACTGTACTCAATGGCCGGGGAGGCCACCGAATTGGCAAAACCGGTGATCGGCACGAGTGTTCCCGCTCCGCACCACTTTGCCAGAGGCGCATACCACTGCATGCCGGTGAAGATCACACTGAGCAGTACCAGAGATACGCTGACTGTGATCAGCGCATTTTCCTGACTCATGTGCATCTGCCGGACTGCAAACTGATGAATGATCTCTCCCAGAAGGCAGATAGCGCCTCCGGAGACAAAGGCATGCCAGCAATTTCTCCCGGAGCTGAATTTCGGTGTGAATTTTTTTACCTGCTCGGCATATTCCTGTATGGTTGGTTCTTTTTTCATGTTTTTTCTCCTTTTTATTCACGGAACAGATAAAACTGCACGAAGCTGCCAATACATTTTCCAAAAGCCGCCGCCATAATGAAGTAGGGGAATCCCTTTCGCAGCTGTATTCTCCTTGACAAAATGGGGATGATGTTGATGACTTCGGCCAGCGCCCCTGCCAGACACCCCACGAAGATTCCTGTAAAGAAACCTCCTGTATTCAGCAGCAATCCCGGCAGTATCCGCGGAAACCAGGTGAGATCGACCGGATACAGCGACAGGAGGTTCATGGTGATGAGCCCCAGCGCCAGGCAGGTTTCATAAAGAGGGATGTGGTCTGCCGTCTTGGTAATGGCAGCCAGCCGGGGAACAATGCCGATCAGACTGATGAAAGCCACAAATCCTCCTGCGGTGGCAAATCCGGCCGCAAGAGCGGTCCAGATCAAAAGAATTTCCCTGATCACTGTTTTACATCCAGCTCCTCTCCTTTTCTTGACGCGCCCAGAATAAACGTCTGGTTCACCTGTTGTTCATAGAGCCGCATCTGTACCTGCACCGGCGTCGGTTCGTTGGTCACGCGCTTTCCGGACCGGTGGTCAAAGAACAGAAAGATGCCGACAGTCAGACCGATGGAATAAAAGAGTTCCACGAACGTTGGCCCTGCGGGTCTTGTCCCAAAAAATGTTTCGTAAAGCTGCGAGAATACCCGGCTTAAATCCACATCATTGTTATATCCCATGATGGAGATTCCCATTCCCAGAAAGCAGGTGACACAGACGAACGCGATCTTTCCCCGCTGCACCCACTGTTCTTTTTTCTTCTGTCTCGCATCACCTCCGCGCGGCCGGTAATACAGGACCATATCCTGTTCACCCACATTTCTCACCTCTCCGGCCGGAACTACCTCCGATATGGCCTGAATCAGAACCAGAACGGACAGAAAGGCTCTTCCCTCCTTTGCCTTCTCAAACTGATGAATCACTTTTCCGCCTACTTTTTGCTCCAGCTTTCTGTCCTGACAGTACACCGAGCAAATGTCCCGAATCCTCACATCGGGAGAGTTAAGATACGTGCTCTGCTCCGCCTTGATGTAGATAACCGGTCCACCTCCCATATGCATCCCCTCCTGTTCGCATAGCAGACTTTCTTTCCGCCCCATCGGGCCTGGTCGCTTTGTTTATATACAGAATGTACGGATTGGCGGGAAAATATACCTCTT
The DNA here is from genome assembly GCA_019114885.1 of Candidatus Anaerobutyricum stercoripullorum. GTDB lineage: Bacteria > Bacillota > Clostridia > Lachnospirales > Lachnospiraceae > Anaerobutyricum > Anaerobutyricum stercoripullorum. The sequence continues at coordinate 8,000 of DXEQ01000227.1, read as the reverse complement.
TACAGAATAAAGATTTGTTGAGGGCAGCCAGACGACAGCGGGGGGCGTCCATGCCGCTTCGTCCGCCGACGCCCTCAGTTCGGACATCAAGAGTTTATAATCAAGCAGGGTTGAACTGCCAAAAGGCAGTTCACGGCTGTCGCCGTACGGTCAGCCGAAAAGCTCCGCCCTCCGTGCAAGCACAGGTCGGTCGCTTTATCGTCTTTCCTACCCTGCTTTTTCATAAAGCTGTGCCGTGTCCTCCTTCACAGGCCGGCGGGCCGAAGGACATGGACGCATAATACGCTGTCTGGGAAATGACGATACACAGACAGCTTTTTTGCGCGCATGTGGTCCGGGCGGCGGCCTGTGAACGAGGATATACATACACTTCAAGAAGATGCAGAAACAAGATTCAGAAAAAGGAGCCGCTTTGAGCTTGCACAAAAAGCGGGACTTTTTCTGAATTTCGCACGGCGAAGCCGAAAACCGCTTTGCGGTTTTGTTTCTGCATCATTGGTATCTTTCTGATATCCGAGAGAGGGCGTCGGCGCACGGACTATCTGCGCGCCCCCGCTGTCGTCTGTTCACTCAAAAAAGACCAGTTTCCTGCTCCGCAATCTTCTGTTGCGCACCTGCAACCACATTTTGGTTGTTTTTCCCTGGAAAAGAGTGTATTCTAAGAGCAGACAAACATCGAAAACAGGCAGGGAGGATATACAGATATGACATTTGGTGAAAAGGTCCAGAGTCTGCCGAAGGTATAACTCATGAACATGACAGAAAGGAGAACTGACATGAAAGTAATCATTTGCACCCTTGCCATGGTGATGCTGCTTTTGGGCGGCTGCCAGTCCACCGTCACCACCGTACTGGAGATGTCCACAGCAGGCCAGGAGACAGCTGCTGCCGGAGATGAGGCAGCCACGACAGAAGAAGCGACCACGGTGCTGGAAACCATGGAAGATATGGACATTCTCACAAAGGCGCAGGAGATCGCCATTCTGGCCCCGGATACTGCGGAAACCACGCAGACGATCACCGACAGGGAGGAGATCACTGCGTTCATCACATCCCTGGATCTGGGCCAGTGGGTTCCGGCACAGCAGGCCAGCGATGCGAAAGTAGTGGGTACCTTTGTGTTCTCGCAGGAAGACAGCATCAAGATGGGACAGAGCGCCACAGACGGCACTTTGCACGAAGTTTGCCGACTTGTCTTATACGAAGATTCCCAGGTGGACCTCATTGTCGGCCCGCTCTCCCTGCCTTCTGAGATTCCTGCGGAAACAGCCGCGTATCTCCGGGAATTCTTTTAATATCTTCTTTTGAGAATAAGATACGCTGTCACTTCCCGGACGACGGCGGGAGCGCTCATACCGCTCGTCCGTCGTCGGTCTGCGGGTTCAAAGTTCTTTTAATTTTTTCAGTATCTTTTTTTCCAGCCGGGACACCTGTACCTGAGAGATGCCCAATTTCTCCGCGATGGCTGTCTGCGTCTTATTTTCGAAGTAACGCATCTCGATCAGTTCCCTCTCCTTAGGCGGCAGGGAGGTGAGGAGCTGGGAAATGTACATGCGGTCCACGGCCTTCTCAATCTCGTCGGCCTGCTGCTCGATCTTGTCTTCCAGATGAATCTCATCCCCGTCGCTCTGGTAGATGACCTGATGAAGAGAACTGACTTCCTGCCCGGATTCCATGGCCATCAGGATATCGGATTCCTCAATCTGCAGGGTGGCGGAGATTTCCTGCAGAGTGGGCGCGCGGTGGTGTTCTTTCTGATATTTTTCCGTCTCTTTCTTCACTTTATAGTTGATCTCTTTCAGACTGCGGCTGACTTTTACCATGCCGTCATCCCGCAGAAAACGTTTTATCTCCCCCACGATCAGTGGAACCGCGTAGGTGGAAAACCGGACATCCCGGTTCAGATCAAAATGATCGATACATTTTAAGAGTCCGATGCTGCCAATCTGGAACAGATCCTCGGCGTCGCAGCCTCTTCCCTGGAATCGCCGGACAACACTCCAAATCAGTCCCACATTTTCTTCCACCAGTCGGGAACGTGCTTCCATATTTCCTTCTTTTGCCTGTCTGATCAGTTCACAGGTCTGTTCCACTGCACTCCTCCCATTTTTTTCGTCAGGGAAACTGTCGTCCCCTTGCCGGGCTCACTTTTGACTTCCACCCGGTCCGTGAATGCTTCCATAAATGTAAAGCCCATGCCGGAGCGCTCACCGCTTTTCCACGTGGTGTACAGGGGTTCCATGGATTGTCTGATATCCGCGATCCCCACGCCCCAGTCCTGGATATGTACCCGCACTATATCTCTTTCTCTCTCAAAAATCATGAGGATATCGCCTCTGCCCGCCGGGTACGCATGGATGATGGCATTGGTGACTGCCTCGGATACTGCCGTCTTAAAGTCCGACAGTTCCTCCATGGTCGGATTGAGAGCGGCGGCAAAAGCTGACGCCATCACCCGGCCGATTCTCTCGTTCTCCGGATTATTGTCAAAGGTCATCTCCACCCGGTTGACCTCCCTGATCTGTTCTTTCATTCATAGACCTCCTTCATTTCCTCAATGGTATCCAGCACAGTCACCTTTTGCAGAATTCCGGACATCTCCCACATCTTTTGCAGAACGGGACTGCCGCCAAAAAGATAGACTCGTCCTTCCACGGGGCGTACCTGGCGCAGTCTCCCCAGAATCAGCCCGATGCCGGAGCTGTCCATGAACTCTGTGCCGGTAAAATCAAAGAGCACATCCCGGATACAGGCTTTTAAAAACATGAGCTCGCTTTCCTCCCGTATTTTTTCCGCCTGCCAGTGATCGATCTCTCTGGGAAGGCGAATGACCAGACAGCGGTTCTTTACATGACAAAATCGCATTTGCTTTCACTCCTATTTCTGTATGCACACTTTTTATGTCCCGTCTATCTTACTGAAAACAAAAAAATAAGTCCGACAAATCCTGTCGAACTTATTTTTTATTAAAGAGAAATCTGTTACGACTTCTGCTTACCCTGATTCATTATTCTTCTTCGTCATCCGCGTCCCGGGAAGAACGTCCTGTGTCCTCGTCTTCCTCATCTTCTGTGGTCTTCTCGTCGGCGTCTTCCTCATCGGCATCTTTATCGTCTGCCTTGCTGTCCGCCTTCTTGCCGCCGTTCTGCTCTTCCTCGTATTCCTTCGCAGCCTCTGTGGCAGCGTTGATCAGCATATTCAGACCGGTATTGGATGCACGGCGAATCAGATCACTGTCACCGGAATTATTGATGATATCGTAGAAGTATGGAGTAGCCTTATCCATATCGCCGGTGTTCTTATAGCACATGGCAATGTAGTAAAGGGTCTCGTAATCATCTTCGCTGTATTTGTAGGACTTTTTCAGATCCTTGAGGGCGTCCTCATAGTGATAAGCGTTGTAGGCGTCGATACCGTTGGACTTCAGTTCAGAAGCCGCTGCCGAATAAGCGGTATCGCTCATGGAGTTATACAGATCCTTGGAAGTCTTGGACGGAAGCGCGCTCTCCTTGACATTGGAAAGCTCATCGGCACACTCCACGTAATCTCTGTCATTGTATGCCTGGCTCGCCTTGAGCAGGGAGTCATACATACTGTCCTTGCCGTCACTGCCCTCGTACACGCTGATACGCTCTGTGAGATCTGCGTTGTCACTCTCCAGAGACTCCTTGTCGCTCTGCAGCTGGCTGATCTCTCCGTCTTTCTGATCCACCGTCTCACTGTACTCTTTCTTCAACTTGTTATAATCCACGCTGACGCCGGCGCGCACACTCGGAATGACCAGCACAAACATGGCCACCACGCCGATGGCAAGACCGATCAGCATGTAGACAAACTGCTTCCATGTCTCCTTGCTCGGGTCCTCATAATGGTCTACCGGACGCACATTCTTAAGATTCTCATTGTCCGGCTTCAGATTATCCACCGGCACACTCTCGGCAGCCGCCATCGGATTCTCTCCAAGCTCTGCCAGATACCGTCTGGCCGCCGTATTATAGTTATCCACGGCCAGCGCGTTATTCAGATCCGTCTTTGCCGCGGCATTGTCGCCTGCCCGCATATGAAGAAGGGCGAACAGCAGATGACCCCGGACAAAATTCGGTGTGATGCTCAGTACCTTCTTGATCTGGATCATCGCCAGATCGTCACTGCCCTGTCTGGCATAGATCAACGCCTGATTGAACTTCTTGGCCGTCTCGTTAATCTCCTCAAAGACAGCCGGATGCTCCTCCATCTGCTTGATATAGCTGTCAGCCACATTCTGATCCACAGAATTCAGCTTCGCGCTGATCTTCCACTGGATATATGCCTTCCCGGCCTCTCCCAGTTCATAATAAACAAGACCGAGGAGATTCCTCGCGTCCTTATGTTCTTTATTGTAAGTGAGCGCCTTCTTCAACTGTGAGACCGCACCGCTCAGATCGCGCATCTCCACCTTTTCCAGACCGATATTATAGTAATAATTGGCTGTGTTGCATGCCTTCGCCACATGCTTATTGTCAAAGCCGCAGCTGCTGCAGAATCCATCAGCTCCCACGTTACGGCCACACTGTACACATCTCATGTGAATTCCTCCTACCCTGTTGTGAACTGACGGGAAAATTATTTCTCGCTCTTCTTGTTATTCTGCTTTTTAACCATCTCTTCAACCAGATCGGTGATGTCCTTGATGTCATCGTCAAAAAGATTGTCCTCGCCTACTTCCACACCTACAGCCGGTTTAAACTTCTTAAGTTCAAGATTAAAATCAATCATGGGAATCCTCACTTTCTATATTCAAGACTGCCTGTCGCCGACAGGAGCTGTCCACTATCCTTATTCTTGCTGGCGTCTCTTGATCTCTCCCACCAGATACAGGGAGCCGACACACAAAAGACGCTCTCCTTCTTCTCTCTCACGCAGAGCCACGTCAAAGGCTTCCTCCGCTTCCCGAAATGTCACGCAGGAAACGTCTGTCACCTGAGAAAAACACCTGCGAATCTCCTCTGCCCCGGCTCCTCTCGTGCCTTCCATCTCCGTGATATATATCCTCTGCCATGGCAGCCTGCCCAATGTCCGTATCATACTGCTGTAATCCTTATCCTCACAGACAGCGAACAGCAGGCTCCATCTGCCGCCCCGTCGCTGCACTGTCCGGCAAAGCTGCGTGATGGCTCCCGGATTATGCGCGCCGTCCACATATACGCCCGAAGCGACTTCCTCCATCCGTCCCTCCCAGCGCATGGCCAGCAGACCTTCCCGGATTACTGCGTCCGGAAGATCCGGCAGCAGCACCCTCGCTGCGATCACTGCCAGCGCGGCATTATATATCTGGTAATCTGCCGTGTCCATAATCCGCAGAGAACTATCCTTATAATAACTACTATTGATGGAAAAATCAATCGTATTCTCTGTTTTTTTTAAAAATGTTATTCTTTCAGAACGAACTCTGTAAATATGTGAATTTTTCCTTTCAGCTTCCTTTCTGATCACTGAAAAAGCGCCGTTATCTTCATCCAGAGCGATCACCGGCACATTGTTTTTGATGATTCCCGCCTTCTCGGCGGCGATGGCCTCGATGGTGTCGCCCAGAATAGCCGTGTGATCCAGACTGATGGAGGTGATCACAGAGAGAACCGGCCTTGTGAGCACGGTGGCATCCAGCCGTCCTCCCAATCCCGTCTCCATAATACAGTAATCGACGTCTTTTTCTGAAAAAATGAGCAGGCTCATCAGAAAAAGAATCTCAAAATACGTAAGAGGCTCCCGCCCTGCGTCGCTGTCCGGTACATTTTCCCGCTCCGCACAGGCAGTCGGTCCGTCCGCCTCCACCGCACTTCTTCCTGCCGTCCCGCCCGGCAGCAGCGCTTTCACCTGCTCCCAGGCCGCGATCAGTTCCTCGTCAGAACACATCTGAAAGTTCACCCGGAATCGCTCGTTCATGTGGATCAGGTGCGGCGATGTGAACAGGGCCGTCCGGTAACCCGCCGTCCGCAGGATGGACTCCAGAAAGGCGCAGACCGACCCCTTGCCGTTGGTTCCCGCCACATGAACGACCCGGAGAGAGTTCTCCGGGTGTCCAAGTATATCCAGGTATTTTTTTAAATTGGAAAGGCCGCCCCCGGCTCCAAACCGGGGGACAGCCGATATCTCCTGTTCCAGCTCGTCGATGGTCATTGGTGTATCTCCGCTTATTTCTTAAGCTGTGCCAGCCGCTCGTCCACCTGCGCGGCCATGGCTTTATATTTTTCAAGCTTCTGCTTCTCTTCTTCCACCTTAGCCGCCGGAGCCTTGCTGACAAACTTCTCATTGTTCAGCATACCGCTGGCACGTTTGATCTCACCGGCCAGACGTTTGGCTTCCTTTTCAAGACGGGCAATCTCCTTCTCCACATCCACCAGTTCCGCAAACGGGATATAGATGACTGTATCCGGGATCACTGTGGATACGGCGTCCTCCGCGATACCGGTCTTGTCCGCCTGGACGATCACCTCGCTGGCATAACCCAGCGTCGCGAAAAAGACGCGGGAGTTCTCGAAGATCTGGCGGACTTCCTCTTTCTCTGATACCACATAGACTGTCGCCTTTTTGCTCGGCGGCACGTTCATGTCAGCCCGCAGGTTACGAATGTTGCGGACAGCGGTCTTGATGACCTCCACCTCATTCTCCTCCGCCTTAAAGTCCAGTTCCTCTTTAAATACCGGCCAGTCGGATACCATGATGGATTCTTCCTCATCCTGCATGCTGCAGAAGATCTCCTCCGTGATGAACGGCATATACGGATGCAGAAGCTTCAGCGCCGTAGTCAGCACGCTCTTTAACGTGTAGAGGGCGGCTGCCTTGGTGGAATCCGCATCGTTGTACAGTCGCGGCTTCACCATCTCGATATACCAGTCACATAACTCTTCCCAGATGAAGTCATAGAGCTTCGCCACAGCGATACCCAGCTCATAATTCTCCATGTTGTCGGTGACCTCTTTTACGAGGGTGTTGGCCTTGGAAAGAATCCACTTATCGGCCGGAGTCAGGTCGGCAGCTGTCACGCCGCTTAAGTCGGCCTTCTCTATATTCATCAGCATGAAACGGGAAGCGTTCCATACCTTGTTGGCAAAATTACGGCTGGCGATGATCTTCTTCTCAGAGAAACGCATATCGTTGCCCGGCGCATTGCCCGTCACGAGGGTGAGACGCAGGGCGTCGGCTCCGTACTGATTGATGACCTCCAGCGGATCGATACCGTTACCCAGAGACTTACTCATCTTCCGTCCCAGCTCATCCCGTACCAGGCCATGGATCAGCACGTCGTTGAACGGGCACTTGCCGGTATGCTCATAACCGGAAAATACCATACGGATGACCCAGAAAAAGATGATATCGTATCCGGTCACCAGCACGTTGGTCGGATAGAAGTAATCCAGGTCCTCCGTCTGCTCCGGCCAGCCCAGGGTAGAAAATGGCCACAGAGCGGAGCTGAACCAGGTATCCAGCGTATCCTCATCCTGTGTGAGATGCTTACATCCGCATTTCGGGCAGACCTCCGGCTGTGTTCTGGAGACTACGATCTCGCCGCACTCATCACAGTAGTAAGCCGGAATCCGGTGTCCCCACCAGAGCTGTCTGGAAATACACCAGTCACGGATATTCTCCAGCCAGTGCAGATAGGTACGGTCAAAATGTTCCGGCACAAAACGGAGATCTCCGTTCTTCACTGCCTCGATCGCCGGTTTGGCCAGCTCTTCCATGCGGACAAACCACTGCTTCTTCACCATCGGCTCCACGGTGGTGTGACAGCGGTCGTGGGTACCCACGTTATGCTCATGTGGTTCGATCTTTACCAGATAACCTTCCTGTTCCAGTTCAGCCACAATGGCCTTTCTGGCCTCGTAACGATCCATACCGGCGAACTTTCCGCCGTTTTCATTGATGGTTCCGTCGTCGTTCATGACGTTGATCTCTTCCAGATTATGACGCTGACCCACCTCAAAGTCGTTCGGGTCGTGGGCCGGTGTGATCTTCACGGC
>DXEQ01000226.1 GCA_019114885.1 Candidatus Anaerobutyricum stercoripullorum | reverse complement strand
GGTACCGAACTCCTTATCTACATAAGTGTCCGCCACGATCGGAATCTCCCGGTTCACGATCGGCAGAAGCGCCTTCTTTCCGATCAGATCCTGATATCTCTCATCATCCGGGTGAACGGCGATGGCCGTATCGCCAAGCATGGTCTCCGGACGGGTCGTCGCGATCTCAATGCATCTGTCTGTTCCGATGATCGGATAATTGATGTGCCAGAAGAAACCTGCCTGATCCTCATACACTACCTCCGCGTCGGAGATGGAGGTCTGACAGACCGGACACCAGTTGACGATCCTGGAACCTCTGTAAATGTAACCTTTTTCATATAACTTGATGAAGACCTCTTCCACTGCCTTGGAGCAGCCCTCATCCAGCGTAAATCTCTCTCTGTCCCAGTCAGCGGAAGAACCCAGCTTCTTAAGCTGGCTGACGATTCGCCCGCCGTACTCCTTCTTCCACTCCCAGGTGCGGGCAAGGAATCCCTCTCTGCCCAGATCTTCTTTTTCAATGCCCTCTTCCTTCAGCGCATTGATGACCTTGACCTCCGTCGCGATGCTGGCATGGTCCGTTCCCGGCTGCCAGAGCGCGTTGTAACCCTGCATCCGCTTAAAACGAATCAGAATATCCTGCAGGGTATTGTCAAGAGCGTGTCCCATGTGAAGCTGGCCGGTGATATTTGGCGGCGGCATCACAATGGTGAACGGTTTTTTACTGCGGTCCACTTCCGCATGGAAATATTTCTTATCCAGCCACTTCTGATAGAGTCTGTCCTCAATCTCGGCCGGATTATAAGTCTTGCTCATCTCTGTTGCCATATATCTATGTCCTCCTGGAATACTATGGTGCGCCGGCCGCCGTGACCGGCGGAAAGCGCCCTTACTTTATGGTCCTGTCGCTTCTGCCCGCGCAAAAGCAGAATTTATTATACCACGTGCGCAGAGAAGAAAGCGGTGCGAACGCGGCATTTGCTTCTCAAGCCGTGGCTTGCTGGTATAACCCTGCGCAGCAGGGCGAAGCGGTGTAACCGCTTCAGATTGCGCTTAGCGCAATCATTATACCACAAGTTCCATCCGCTGTGTATCTTTTTTCTCATCCGGCTGCTCCATCTCCGGGCGGAAATCCGTCTGCAGACGGCGCACCAGATGGGCGTACCGGTTCTTTGCCTCTTCCTCTCTGCCGCTTTGCTGCAGGTATTCGATCTTCCTGTGCATCTCGGCCTGGCCGCTGCACGCGAAGTCGTCGGCAATATCGGCAAAGCGGTTCTCAAAGGCTTCCATCGAAAGCTCGGATATCTGAAATGTCTCCATCTCCTCCCGGGCTCTCGCCAGATCTTCGGTAAAAGCCACGATACCGAAATAACCAAACAGAGACTCCTCATCGCCCGCGTACTGATACGCTTTCACAAAGTCGATGCCCGCGTCCTCAAATCGGAACAGCCGGGATTTGGCCAGCGCCATATTGTGGTAGACCGACCCGGTCTCGCTGCGGTTCATCTCCTCTGTCCGAAGAGCCTCCTGATAGTGATAAATCGCCGCGGACGCCCGACCGGCCTTAAGCAGTTCATCCCCCGTCCACTTGCACTGCAGCGCGTACGATGTATTCTTCAGATCCCGGTATTCATCCAGAATTCGCCGGATCTCCTCCTCGGAAAAATAGTTCCCCTCCCGGAAGAGCGCTGCAAAATATTTCATCTGGTCTCTGCCCGGATCGGTGTATCTGGAAAGCTGCCGGTACAGCTTCTCCATACCCAGTTCTTCCCGGATATACAAGAGGAGCTCCTCCTCCGGCAGCGAATAAAGATAAAATATCATATGTCTGCTCAGGTAGTAGCACAGTTCCTCATAAGAGTAGACCGGAGTGCCCGTTTCCGGAAAACGGTACGGCTCCCCGGCCATTTGTCCCACACAGATGATTGATTCCCGCATAGGTGTCTCCTCCTTCTCATTGTATCAGTTTAAACGGAAAGACGGTCACCTTTCCGGTGGCCGGAAACATGTCGCCGAATCCCAGATCTTTCAACAGAATCACACCGTCCGTCTGTGAATGGAAACGCACCTCCACGCGGATTCGGGTCGTCTTCGGCGGCCGTGCCGGAAGATCCCGTATCTCACAGACGGCGCCCACCATGTCATTTGTCTGTGAATTATGATAGAAGAACTCTATCTTCTGGCTTTTATCCAGAATGATATCCATACTTCCCTTCGTGTTATACCATTCCCGGCCGATGGAAGTGATTGGTATATACCGCGCCTTCCCCGACTCCTGGGCAAGCACACCGATGGTGTGGCAGACCATCTCCGGTCCCTGCATCAAAAGCAGGCCGTCCTCCATCTGCTGTACCGGTCCGAGTCCCAGAAGACAGGCTCCGTTGGCATAGAGGTTCTGTCCGAGGAACACTCTCCGTCCGGCGCAAAGGTAAGTCAGCGTCTTTTTCATCCATCCGCCGTCAAACCCGCTGCCCGTCAGAAAAATGATGTGGGCCGGATTCTTCACCAGAAACTGCTTCATGAGACGGCTGAAATGATAATCCTGATTCTCTTCCCCCGCGTGGATGTCAAACTCCGTAAGGTCCAGTTCCTTTAATTCCGCCCGGTACGCCTTCTGCCGGGACGGGCGGATCTGCTCCACCAGAATGTAACGCAGTACATTTCCCGTGTAATCCAGAAGAAGCGTATTGCGGTCCCAGACGGCTTTTTCCTGATGAAATACGTATTCCACAAAGGCCCGGAAATGTGTGATCACCTTCACAGAATGTCTCTTCTTAAAGTCCTCATCCAGCAGGGCGGCAAGCTCCTCCCGACGCTCCGGCGAGGTATCTTCCATGGTAAAATACACCCCGTGATAATCTTCCCAGCCAAGCTGATTGGCCTCCAGATACCGCCGGACGCAGAGCAGCCCGCTCTCTATATAATGTTCCCGGTCCTCCTCGGGCAGAGGAAAGCTCTCCTCCGTGGTCTGTGCCGCCGCCTCGTCATAAACGCTGAACTGTACGGCAAGACGCCCCAGGTCGATACCGGCAAATTTTCTTGTTTCAAGTTCTCCCATAGTTTTCTCCATTCCGCCTTCCCGGCGGTGATTGCTTTCACATTTTGTCATAACATCCGGATCACGTGATCGGCAAAATACGCCCGGATCAGATAGTCATAAAGCTGCTGCGGCTCACATTCTTCCGCGCCCAGCGCATTGAGAGCAAAGAAGCGGCTTTCCTCTCCTTCCGAAGCAAATGTCTCAAAATGAATCGCGCTCTCATCGCTCACGATCTCACCATCCGCCTCCAGACGATAGCTGACATGGTCGCTCTGATAAAAATACATGGAACCGACATACACGCCCGGAAGAATCTCCTGCAGGGTCCTTTTGTGCTCGCCGGTATGTTCGCCCTCTATCTGATAGTAGAGCACCGCGCGTTGTCCGGCAACGCCGCGATAAGTCAGGAAGGTCCTCTCCATATATTCTGTCGGCAGCGCAACCCACTGAATGTAGGCATGATAGACCGGAAGGTAATACCCCTCCTGCAGAAATCCTTCGATGATGAAACGCACGGCATCCTCCACCTTCGATATCCAGGCTTCCCGCGCCGCGAAATAGTAGAGGAAATGTATCTTCGTCTGCCGGTCTGTGATCCTGCCGGCAAGAATCTCCTGCCCGATGATCCCGTGCATGGACTCCGGCAGAGTGAGGATTCCCCGCCGCTCTCTGTCTGAGACGTATGAAAGATACTGTCCTGCCGTCTCCTCCTCCTGATTCTTCCGGTAATATTCCTCAAACACCTGGAACAGGCCGTCGGCGTCATTGCCGGTAAACATGGTCTGTCTGAGCATCCGTTTCTCCAGGGCCGTCGTATCCAGACCGAACTTCCGGCTCCGCTCCCAGATCAGGAGCAGGTCCTCCAGCTCTCCCTCAAAATGTTTCATCAGATAGGTGAGAGTATCTCTGTTATATTTTTTGCTCACGAAAGCGGAGTAAGCCAGAAACAGCGTCGTCTCATCCATCTTAAACTCATTATGGCTGACGCCGAAGGACGCCAGACGCAGACGCTTCACCGCTCCCATGATATTACAGCCATATAATTCTATGCCAAAAAAAGCATTCTCAATCATGCCGACTTCCATGTAGAAGTCCATCAATGTCTTGCGGAAAGCCGCCGTCACGCTGGAATAATCAATCCGGTCCAGCCATCTGGCAAGCTCTTCTTTCTGCTGATGTTTCTGATAATACAAAAGCAGCTGTTCTGCCGCCTTCTGTTTCAGCCACGACGCATATTCCTCGTGGAATATGATCTTTTTGAGGATTGGCATATCCTCCTCTTTCAGTTCTTCGTCCAATCTGTCCGACAGAGATAACAGAATCTGCCGGTTGCCCATATTGTTGCGGATCCACTCTTCCGGAAACTGTTCCGGGGACAGAAACGGCTCTTCTGTGTAATCGATTCCCGCCACGTAGCGCTGTTCGCTGCTGTCCACAAAATAAAGCTGCGCCCGTTTTGTGAGAACTTCCGCATAGCAGAAACCACCGGAAAGAGGATAATAGATTTCCTCCCCCGTCTCCGGCCTGGACACATAGACTCCGATCATATTCCGGTTCCCGCAGACGATCTTACGGTAAAACAGGATATCGCAGACCGCCTTGGTGTTTTCCGGCTTCTCCAGAATCTCCTTCTGGAAATAATGATACAGATACGCCAGATGTTCGTTCATCCTGCCCTTGATGAGCTGCTCCTCCACAAACGGGAGCATCTTGGAATAGTAAGCGCCGAACACCTCATCATAGACCGCCTTGTTTTCCAGCACATTGGAATACAGGTAGGCCTTTTCCAGAGAATCCAGGCTGCTGCTGTAAGTAAAATATATGAGCACCCGATGCGGGATCACCTCAAAACCGGAGAAATCCATGCTCCGGATAAAAAATTCATTCAGACCGACAATCTTTAAGTTGGCGTTGACCGCCTTGCGGAAATATTCGTGGTATTCTCCGCCGCAGCGGTTACCCTTGATGAGCAGGGAACAGATCACCTGCAGAAAACGCTCGTCCGGCTCGATCTCATACAGCTTCTTTGCGATATAAAACACCGCGTTACTGTAATACTTCACCCGCAGCGCCAGTCTGGCAAACTGCCAGGCGAGAGCCATGGAAATATATCCATAACGGACGCCCCAGCGGAAAATACTGATCTCAAAACTGCCCAGTTCTTCCATATAGTTCGGATTCTCGTTGAGAATCTCACACGCTTCAAAAAACAGCAGACTGCTGTTTCTGCCTTCCTTGAATAATTCACGGATGGTATCATACTGCAGGCGCTTGTTATACACATATTCTCTGTCCAGATAGATGAGCATCCACAAAGCCTCCGCCTTATATGGGGACAACTCGTAGAAATCCCGGATGGACAGCACTGCCCCGGATATGGCTTCCGGCGTGCGGGAAAACATGGCTTTCAGATAGAGGAAGTAATTCGCCAGCACCGGCTCCATCTCCGCTGCCGCCTGTTCCTTTTCAATCTGTGAAAGGAGCTGTCCGGCTTCTTCTTTTTTCTCCTCCATGATCAGCAGATGCAGCTGGTAAAGCTTCCACTCCATGGAATCATCCAGATGCACCAGGTCCTCCAGCACGTGTCCGGACTCCTCCGCGAAATCTTCAAAGCCGATACTTCCCGTCCGGAAGAAGAGATAATTATGTACCAGCTCCGCCTTCTGCCGACGGATGCGGTTCCTTTTTTCTCTTTCTTTGGAGGACACCGGCAGGGTTCCCCACCATTCCACCGGGATATCAATCTGCTGACGAACGGTGCGGATACGCAGCACATCACTGCCCACCGCATAGCTGTGGTTCTTCTCCACCCGAATCTCCAGCCGGCCATCCGTAAAGTCCGCGCTGGAGAATCTCTCTGTCGAGAGCTGCAGCTGTCCCTTTCCGGCACGGATCGTCCCTTCCAGATAACCGTCCGGCTCCAGAATCAGATGAAGGGCCGCCTGATCCTTCCCGGCGTCCATCACCACCTGCTTTTCCTCCACGGAGAGTCCGGCGGGTTCTTTATAACCTGCCGCCGACAGGAATTCTTCCACGATCCGGTTTCTGGAACGGCTCTTCATAAGACTGTGATACATGGCGTCCTGTTCCGGGAGGTCTTTCAGAAAGATATTCGGAAATCCCGGCAGGAAAAACAGTTCCATGGCCTCCTGGCGGTTCTCCCGATACAGGCGGACAAAATCCTCCATCCGGCAGATGGGACCGAGGGACGTCTCCGCCATCATCGGCGTCACCACCACCCGGTACGGGATGTTGTATTCCCCGCCGTTGGTGAGCAGGAGGAAGTCTCCCTCGAATTCATTGCCTGCCGTCGCCAGTTTACCCTTAAAATAATATGGGATCTCGATGCGGATCCCCTCAAACTCCATTTTATCCAGCCCGATCTTATCGTTGGTGGAGCGGACGATGCCCCGCACCGGTATGTTATTTTCACTCTCGATCAGAAAAGAACCGTGATGTACCCTGCCTTCTTCTACGGTGATCTCAATGTTGGTCACGGATATGCGCAAAACCGGCAGTTCTTTTCCCTCTGTTTTTTCTATGATTCTATCCTTTTTCTCTTCCAATTCGCATACCACCTGTCATTGCCTATTTTTTAATCCGTGCCGTGGCGGACCATGCGGAATAATACCGGGTTCCGCCCGCGTCTCTGTATGCGCGGACACGGCAGTAGTAATTCTTTTTCTTCAGCCCTTTTATTGTTCTTTTTGCCGCACTGCCGGAAACTGTCAAAGTCTTCGCATTCTTCATCTTCTTATTTCCGGAATAGCGAATCTGGTATCCCGATACCTTTGCCATCTTCGCCCATCTGATGAGCGCCTTCTGGCCCTTCTTCCGTCGGGTCTTTATCTTCTGCGGCTGCTTTATGTACACGATGACGCGGCTGTTGCTCCGGTCGCTGTTTTTATTATTTCTGACCGCCTTCACCGCGTAGGTATATTTCTTTCCCTGGGAAACACTTTTATCTGTCCAGGACTTCGTCTTTTTGGAGACGGTCTTCACCTTTTTAAAGGCACCATTTCCCTTCTTCCGGTAAATGATATACTTGTCGGCCTTTTTAACCTTTTTCCATGCGATCTTCACGCCGCCCTTTACATTTTCTGCTTTTTTGAGGGTCGGCGCAGCCACGCTGCCCTTATCTGCGGATACTACGTTGGTCTTGTCATAGATTCCTGTCTGCAGCAGATTCGTAAGAACCGGGCATCCCCAGCCAAAATGAGCATCCTTTCCCGGCGCTCCCAGGTCCATACAGCGGGCTTTCAGCTCGTTATAGATTCCCGATACGGACAGATTCGGCTGCAGCATCTTAAGGTAGGTCACCGCCGCCGTGATATGCGGCGCTGCCATGGACGTTCCCGTCATCCCGATCAGCATGCCTCTGGCCGCCGCGCTGACGATGGCGGTACCCGGCGCCGCAAAATCAAGGAGACTTCCGTAATTGGAATAAGAAGCGGCGTTTCCATTCATGCCAAAGGCGCCGATGGCCAGCGTTTTGTTGTTGTTGGCCGGATAGCAGAAGGCCACATCCACACCGTTATTTCCCGCAGCGCAGCAGATGGCGATGCCGTTTTTGTACGCCTTGTTGATGAGGGAATCCAGATAAGTCACGGACATGGCGTTGGCCGCCACGAAACCGAGACTCATATTGACCACGTCGGCGTCATGACTTAACGCATACTGCAGAGCGGTCTTAATGGTCAGCAGGGAGGAATATCCGCTGCTGTTTGATATCTTCAATATGAGGAAACGGACGTTGGACGGCGTGGAATCGGCAATGATGCCCGCCACATGTGTGCCGTGACCATGGTTATCCGTCACATTTTTATTCCCGTCGATAAAATTATAACTCTTGGAGGAAATATTGCGGGAGCGGAACATAAAGTTGGATTTGTCGATACCCGTATCCAGAATCGCCACGGTGACGGCGCCGTAACGGCCTTCCGCCTGCCCTTTCAGGGTGTTCATGCCCATGAAGGCGGCTCCCCAGGAATAGCTTCCGCTGCTGGCCAGAGTGACATCATCCGTCAGAATCTCATCCACATAGTAGATCTCGTCCGGATAACAGCTCTCCTCTCCGTACTGGCGGGAAAGCTCCTCAAACGCCTTCTTCGTGTCTTCTTCCGTCTCAAACTGCAGGATGGTCTCACCCAGCTCCGTATTATAATAGATATCTTTCGCATTATAATCTTCCTGAATATCGGTGGTCTCCACGATCAGGCGCTTTGTCTGGAACGGAGCGGTGATCTCATACTCCCCGTCTTCCGTCTCTTCCACATTATAAAGACCATCTTCCGGCAGCGTCTCCATGTATTCTTCCAGAATCTCTTCCTGTTCTCTCCGGCTCTTCTTTTTATCCTTTTCTCCGCCGTCGCTGTCCGGCAGGCTCTCCGTCTCGCCGTCCACATCTACTTCGCCTTCTTCTGTATCCACCACCGCAGTCCCGAAGTAGCTCTCATCCCAGGTATCGGAGATCAGGTCCGAGATCTCCTCACTGTCCGTCAGTTCTTTTCCCTCAACAGCGTAGTCTCCCTCTTCGCCGACTGAGGTGTCCGCCTCTGCTGCCAGGTCTTCTTCCTGTCCTTCTGTCAGGGTCTGCGCCGTCACCGTCTGTGCAAAAACGTCCGCACAGGCGCCCCCCAAAAAGCTTCCTATTCCAAGCAGCAGACTGAGCGCAACAGCTAATCCGCTCCTTCCCCATCGTCCTGCTCTGTTCTCCGTCTCTTTTTTCATTCCTGTCCCTGTCCTTTCCCTGCCTCAAAAGGTTTTAATTCTCTCTCCTGAAACAGTGTCTCTACAATCTCTTTATAATCTGCAAGCCGCACGGCTTTTTTTATTTTCTTTCCCAGCTTTCCGCTGTCCTCAAACATGGGAAGCATGTAGTCCCAGAGTTCCTTCATCTTAAAGAGTACATTTCTCTCTCCTGACATGACGTCCTCGTACCCGAGGCAGACCTCGTCATGGAACGCCTTCCATCTGTCCTTATCGGGACTTCCTCCCTCCGTGAGCAGCTCCGCCAGCTGTGGATTGGCAATAAGTCCCCGGCCCAGCATCACCCGCTCCACTGTGGGAAACTCGTCCTGAAACTGCCGAAAATCCTCTGCCGCAAAGATATCTCCATTGTAGCACACGGGATGCCTGCACAGCAAGAAACCTTTTCGAAAGGCCTCCCGGTTCACCGGCTTTTTGTAAAAGTCCCGGAGGATGCGCGCATGGATGATGACCTCTGAGAGCGGAAACTGGTTATAAATCTCCATGAGAGGAACGATCTCCTCCGGACTGTCCTTGCCCAGACGGGTCTTCACAGACACCCGGATACCTTCTCTCATATGGTCAAACACATATGTAAAAAAATGCAGCAGCTGGTCCCGGTCAGCGAGGAAACCACAGCCCTTTCCCTTTGCCACCACGGTACCGGAAGGGCATCCCAGATTCAGATTCACTTCCCCGTATCCGCAGTCCGCCAGCTTCTCCGCCATCCGCACAAAATCCTCCGCCCGGTTGGTGAGAATCTGCGGGACCAGCACAAGCGTCCGGTTGTGCTCCGGCGCAACGTCATTCTTCTCTCTGGACGTCCACCCCTTTCCCTGTTTCGGCGTCAGAAACGGGGTAAAATATTTATCGATTCCCCGGAAATACTTCCGGTGCGCATTCCGGTACACATAGCCGGTGACGCCCTCCATGGGCGCTGCATATATCTTCATGACGACTCCTTTTTCTTCACACTGAATATTTTACAAAAAAACGTTCTGTCCCGGCGCCGTCTCCCGCCCCGGAAACATCCGTTTTCACTGCCGTTTACTACAGTAACACACATTTTACACATTGTAAATAACCGTTCATTCATGCGGCTGTAAGGGAAAATATGGTTTCTTATTTGCCGAAATGATATTATAATGGAAGAAAACGCAACGATGAGGAGGCAGTTTTATGGACAAGAAATGTACTGACGATACGAAAAAATGTGACGCTCTTACCATCCGGCCCATCGGGCATATCCACACGGATTTCCCGGAAAAGTTCGGCATCCCGCGGCAGAGCGGGCTCGTACCCTCTCTGCAGGCGGCCATCACATTGGAAGGCGAATGTAAAAACCCGGACTGTATCCGGAATATAGAACAGTTCACCCACCTGTGGCTCATCTGGGGCTTCTCCGCCAATCAGGACAAGGGCTGGTCGCCCACCGTCCGGCCGCCCCGTCTGGGAGGAAATGTACATACCGGCGTATTCGCTTCCCGCGCTCCCTTCCGACCGAACCCGCTGGGGCTCTCCTGCGTCCGTCTGGAACGGGTCTGTCTCAAAGGGGAAAACGGTCTGGAAGGTCCGGTACTCTTTGTATCCGGCGCGGACCTGATGGACGGCACGCCCATCTACGATATCAAGCCGTACGCCCCGCTCTTTGACAGTCACCCGGAAGCTTCCGGCTCCTTCACCCACGATACGATCCGCCATCGCCTGACCGTACACTGTGAGGACATACTCCTTGACATCCTCCCTCCGGAAAAACGGGACGTGCTTCTTGACATCCTCTCTCTGGATCCGCGGCCCGGCTATCACGATGACCCGGAACGCATCTATGGGCTGGATTTTGGAAAATGGAGTGTCCGCTTCCGCGTGGATGGAAATGAACTGTATGTAGAAGAAATCTTTCAGAACAAAAAATAAGGCCGCAGAAGCGGCGCAAAAGAATACCTGCCGGCAGTCCGGAAACTGACCAGCAGCATCGGCGGCGGCGCCCAAAATGGTATGACGCTGCCGCCGTAATCTGTTCAGACGAAATGGTGCGATCAATCGCTTCCATTCCGCTGTCTTATCTTGTCTTTCGGAAAACGATCAGCTTACTGATCACATAGTTGGCCACCATCACCAGAACCTGCGCGAACACTTTTACGCCGATACTCGGCAATCCCAGTCCGTTGATAAAAATAAGAAGAACCACTTCTTCCATGATGAGGGTGAGCACTCTGCCGCCGTAAAATCCAACGGCTTCCCGCAGCATGTTCTTAAGCCCGTGGGTCTCCGACTCAAATACCCATGTCCTGTTGGTAAAATAGGCAAAAGTCACGGCCAGAATCCACGAGATCACATTTGCGATGAGCGGGTCCATCCGCATGACCACGTCGCACCAGGCAAAGGAACCGATACTTACCACCGTACACAGCCCGCCAAAAAAAATGTAAAGGATGACTTCTTTATACTTCCGGTACATTTCCAGACATTTTCGATACAAATCAGCAATCATGTTTATCTCCTGTTCTTTTTCTCATATCTCACAATAAAACCCAATAACAATTAATGCGCGGATCAAGGAGCTTCCCGCGCCGGTCAAATGCCGGTTAAGCGCCGCAAAACGGCACATTTTCTTTCCGGAACCCGGACGCTTCCTTATAGTAACGCCAAACAGGAGAAAAAGCAATAAAAAAGAGGAAGTTCCGTCCCCCTCACATGGAAACCGTTACTGTTCATCCTGTGAACAGTAACCGGGAACAGAACTTCCTCTTACTATTTATACTTCTCTATACGACTATTTCTTTACTCTGATCACCTTGACCGGACTCCATTTGCCGTACACCTTCTTGGTTCCGTTCATCTTATATGCGCGAACCTTCACGAAGTAGCGTCTGCCTTTTTTCATTTTCTTAATAGTACGGATGTTTTTGGATGCGTTATAAGAAACTGCCTTTGTTTTCTTCTTGCCAAAATTAACGCCTGTGGAGTACACAATCTCATATCCGTCCGCACCGGCGACCTTCTTGAACTTCACCTGTACTCTTCTGCCGTTGCGGTTTTTGAGTTTTTTGATCACCGTTCTGGCCGGAGCAGCGACAGTCTGGGCCTGCGGGCTGGTAGCCTGCGGCTGGTTTGTGGATGGTTTCTCCGGCTCCGCCGGTTTCGCGGTCAGAGAGTAGTTGATGTCGTTGTAGTCGGTGGCGAAGTCCACTGTGTAATTTTCTGACATTACCTCAGCATTTAACTTCTTTGCCATCTCAACGGTCTGATTTCCAATGGAAATGCCCAAATCCGTTGCTTTCTTCTCCAGCTGAGAAGGATTACTGTTATAAACTTCCATCATCTGCTTGTCCACAGATTTCTGATCTGCTTCCAGTTTATTTACGTAGCCTTTATAGAAAGTTTTTACTGCTTTTTGTACAGCAGAATTCTGTTGTCTTACATACTTGCCAAGACTTTGATATATCCAATAGGCAGATGTATCACTGTATTCTGGTGCTTCTTCTTTATATGCTTCCGGCACATCTGTAAGCACAGCGCTATAGAAAGGAACCATTGGCGCATATGCCGCACTGCTAAGACTCAGCCATTCTACCGTAGCTAACTGAGCAGGCATATCGGAACGAATCTGCATAATATGACACTCTGCCGAACTGGATACTCCGATATATCGAACTCCTTCAGCTTTTTCTGGTCTCGCTTCATTAAAGTCTTTCACTCCATCATATTCTTCATACTGACTTCCGGCAAGCTGATATAACTTTTCAACTGTTACATCTTTTGTCGGAATATCGAAGAAAATATCCTGATAGTTATCCGTATAGATATCTGTATTATCATTTCCAGTCAAAATAAATTGTCCTGCACGGATACGGTCTGCATTTACAGCACTGTAACCATTTCCGCCATATGTAAGTTTAATATTGATATCATTCACTTC
>DXEQ01000225.1 GCA_019114885.1 Candidatus Anaerobutyricum stercoripullorum | reverse complement strand
ATCTCCTCCTTATACATGTATGAATATGTTTGTTATCAAGCACTGTTTCCCTTTGCTTGATGATAGGGTTATTGTAACATTTGAAAGAAATTTGTAAAAACAACAAGAATTCATCAATATCACAACTATAGGTTGTGAATAACGAAAACAGGGCATAAATACGCAACATAATGATGAGGAATCCGAATGAAAAAATAAAAAAATTATGCATTATGACATGAGCCTGGCGGAAGAATCCGGCATTGGGATTACAGTTCGGGAGAAAATGTGGTATCATAGGGAAGAAGTCTGCGGACAGAAAATGTAAGTAATGAAAGAATTTCGTTATAATATTTCAGGAAAGAAAGGCAGCAGCCCGGCGGAAACTCAGGTGAAAAAATTATCAGGGTATGACCGCCGGAATATCAGAACGCAAACAGAACGGAGAAAGATATATGAGAAAAAATTATAAGATGATCATTTGTTATGACGGAAGCCGTTACTATGGCTGGGAGCATCAGCCGGACAGAGATACCATACAGGGCAAGCTGGAAAATGTACTCTCCCGCCTCTGCGGGGAGAAGGTGGACGTGATCGGAGCGGGCCGGACGGACGCCGGTGTGCATGCGAAGGCCATGACGGCCAATGCGGTCATGGAGACGGAACTTGCCCCGGAGGAGATCCGGGATTATATGAACCGATACCTGCCGGATGACATTGCGGTCAAAGAGGTACGGGAGGCGTCGGAACGTTTTCATGCCAGGTATAAGGCGGTGGGCAAGCTCTACTGCTATACCTGTTTTGACGGGCCGGTAAAGCCGGTATTCCAGAGAAAGTATGTGACGGTCCTTGATTATCATCCGGATGTAAAGAAGATGCAGCAGGCGGCCGCTTACCTGGAGGGAAAGCATGACTACAGGAGTTTTTGCGGCAATCCGAAGATGAAAAAGTCCACCGTCCGGATCGTGGATAAGATCGAGATCGTCCGCAAGGGCGGATTCATCTATTTTAATTTTCATGGCACCGGATTCTTACAGAATATGGTGCGGATCCTCACAGGAACTCTGCTGGAGGTGGGAAGGGGGAAGCTGGCTCCGGAACAGATGCCGGAGATCCTTGAAGCTAAAAACAGGCAGGCAGCCGGTCCGACAGCGCCTCCGGGAGGTCTCTGCCTCGTGAAAGTGGATTATTAGACGGTTCGAAAGTGGCTGCGCTATGGACAAATTCACGAAATTTACCAGAAAACAGGAAAATAATAAAAAGAATGATTGACATCCCTGTTTTTTTGAATAAAATAAGGGGTGACACAGCAAAATAAACCGAAAGAGCAAAAAGGGAGTAGTTGCATGTCTTCGGGCATGTCATAGCGTTTCGTCAGTACGATTACAGGGGTAATCCGGACCTATGCGGCATTTATGTTGAATCAGACTTTTTGTGTATATTTGATATACACAAAAAGTCTTTTTTATTTTTATTGTATGGGAAATTGCGTTCCTGTGCAATAAAAACGCTCCGCGTAGGATGCGCACTCGCGCGAAACAGGCGAAGGACTCTCTTCCGGGCAGGCGTCAGCCGGTCCGGTCGGAAAACAAAACTAGGGAGGTTTTTTGATGAAGGAAACATACCAGATGCATCAGGATGAATTACTGAAGCAGATGAATGCGGACCCGGGCGGGCTTTCCTCAGAGGAGGCGGCGCGGCGCCTGCAGGAGTATGGCGAGAATGCGCTGGAAGAGCAGGCGAGGAAAAAAGGATACCAGGTATTTCTGGAACAGTTTACGGATTTCCTCGTTATCATTCTGATCATTGCAGCCATCATTTCTCTGATTTCAGGAAATGTGGAGAGTACCATCGTTATCATTGCCGTACTCATTCTGAACGCGGTCCTGGGAACCGTACAGTATCTGAAGGCGGAGAAGTCTCTGGCAGCGCTTAAGCAGCTTTCTTCCCCACACGCCAAGGTGCTCCGTGACGGAAAGACGACAGAGATTCCGTCATCTAAGGTGGTGCCGGGCGATATTCTTCTGTTGGAAGCTGGAGATATGACGGCGGCAGACGGAAGAATCTTAAGCAACCATTCTCTGCAGGTCAACGAGAGCGCTCTGACCGGCGAGTCAGCCAGCGTGGATAAGATTGACGGGGAGATTGAGGGCGAGGCAGTTCTGGCGGACCGCCTGAATATGGTTTATTCCGGAACCCTCGTAACGTACGGCCGTGCGGAAGTCCTTGTCACCGGCACGGGAATGAACACGGAAATTGGTAAGATCGCCGGCCTCATGAACGACACCAAAGAAAAGAAGACGCCGCTGCAGGTGAGCCTGGATGAGTTCAGCAAAAAGCTGGCGGCAGTGATCATGGTGATCTGTGTTATCGTCTTCTTCTTAAGCATGTACAGAGAGATGCCGATTCTGGATTCCCTGCTGTTTGCCGTGGCTCTGGCTGTTGCCGCCATCCCGGAGGCGCTGGGATCTATCGTCACCATCGTACAGGCCATGGGAACCGGTAAGATGGCAGCGGAGAATGCCATCATGAAAGAATTAAAAGCGGTGGAGAGTCTGGGAAGTGTTTCCGTCATCTGTTCGGATAAGACCGGAACTCTGACGCAGAATAAGATGACAGTCACCGATGTATATGTCGGCGGCAAATGTATGAAACCGGAGGAGATGGATATCCGTCTGTCCCTGCACAGATATTTCCTCTACACAGCGGTGCTCAATAACGATTCTTCCAATCACGATGGAAAAGAGATTGGCGATCCGACAGAATACAGTCTGCTCGTGATGGCAAGAAGAGCCGGACTGGACGACGTCCACATCACGGAAGAGGATATCCGGAGCATGATGCCTCGAATGGAAGAGATTCCGTTTGATTCCGACCGGAAGCTCATGAGTACCAAGTACCGCATCCACGGTGTTCCGACCATCCTCACAAAGGGTGCGCTGGATGTTCTTCTGGACAGAACCCGCTATATCATGCTGGAGGACGAAGTCCGCGAGATCACCGATGCGGATAAGGAAGCAATCCTCGCGCAGAACCAGGCCTTTTCAGAAAATGGACTCCGTGTCCTCGCCTTTGCCATCAAAGAGGTGGAGGAAGACGACAGCCTGTCTCTGGATGATGAGAATGACTTTACCTTTATCGGCCTGACGGCCATGATGGACCCGCCGCGGGAAGAGTCCAAAAAAGCGGTGGCAGACGCGGCCAGCGCCGGCATCAAGACGGTCATGATCACCGGAGACCACAAGGTGACGGCGGCAGCCATCGCCGGACAGATCGGCATTTTCCATGACGGTGACGTTGCTCTGACCGGACAGGAAGTGGACGCCATGTCCGATGCTGAGCTTGATAACGTGCTGGAAAAGGTATCGGTTTACGCCCGGGTATCTCCGGAGAATAAGATTCGTATTGTGGACGCATGGCAGAGAAAGGGACGGATCACCGCCATGACCGGTGACGGTGTCAATGACGCGCCGGCCCTGAAGAAGGCGGACATCGGCGTCGCCATGGGTATCACCGGCACGGAGGTATCCAAAGACGCGGCCGCTATGATTCTGGCCGATGATAACTTTGCCACCATCATCAAGGCAGTGTCTTTCGGAAGAAATGTATACCGGAACATCCGTAATGCCATCCAGTTCCTTCTTTCCGGAAATATGGCAGGTATTCTGGTCGTATTATACTGTTCCCTCATGGGACTGCCGACGCCGCTGACGCCGGTACAGCTTCTGTTTATCAACCTGCTGACAGACTCCCTGCCGGCACTGGCCATCGGAATGGAGCCGGTGGACGAAAGCCTCTTAAAGGAGCCGCCAAGAGATCCGAATGAGGGTATCCTGAACAAGGATTTCCTGACGAAACTGGTATATTACGGACTTCTGATCGCTGTGGCGACCATGACCTCCTTCTATATTGGAATGGAAACTTCCACACAGACAGCCGTGACCATGGCCTTTGCCACACTGACACTGGCCCGTCTGTTCCACGGTTTCAACTGCCGCGGAAAGGCTTCCATCTTCAAACTGGGACTGACGAGCAACAAGTGGACCATCCTCGCCTTCTTCACCGGCGTTGTGCTCCTCGGTATCGTGCTCCTTGTTCCTGTGATGGAGCGTCTCTTTGAGGCAGTAGCCCTGACATCCGGCCAGCTCGGCATGGTTGTCCTGATGGCCTTCGCACCGACACTGATCATCCAGATTGTGAAGGTGATCCTGGACGCCAGAAGGAAATAATTGCTTTTTCATAAGATATAAAGTAAAAAACTCCGGCCTGCGGATCATGCAGACCGGAGTTTTTATGTCAAAATGTATTGTCAGCCAAAATCTGTGACCGGCAGTCCAGTATCCACCGGATGACGGCGTCCATTCCCTCGCCGGTGCGGGCGCTTACCGGAAGGATGACAGCTCCGGGGTTCAGCTGCCGGATCCGCTCCCGGGCCAGCGCCATATCAAAATCAAAGTATTCCAGCGTATCTGTTTTGGTGATCAGCACGAGGTCGCAGACCTGAAACATCAGAGGATATTTCAGCGGCTTGTCATCGCCCTCCGGGACGGAGAAAAGCATGATGTTTTTGTGGGCGCCGGTATCAAACTCCGCCGGACAGACCAGATTGCCGATGTTTTCAAGAAACAGCAGGTCAAATCCTGCGGTGTCATATTCCTGCAGAGCGCGGGAGACCATATCCGCGTCGATGTGGCAGAGCCCGCCATTGTGAATCTGCAGAGAAACGGTGCCGGTCCGGTCGGCAACCCGCTGCGCATCCATGGCCGTCTCGATGTCCACATCCATCTCACCGATGTGCAGGCTGTCCTTCATCCGGTTGATGAGCACAGTCAGTAATGTGGTCTTCCCACTGCCGGGAGCGGACATGACATTCAGAAAAAATGTGCCCTGTGTCCGGAGCTTCCGGCGGATCTCTTCCGCGGTCCTGTCATTATCCGCAAATATATCTTCATGAATTTCGATTGTCTTTACATTTCCCATAATGTGTACTCCGTTTCTGTAAATGTTTCACTCCGTGGATTAGCGCTGATTCTCCTGCCGGATACGCCTGAGCAGATAAGCGGCCAGTTCTTCCACACCCTCACCGGTCCGGGCGGAAATATAGAAGATATGCACGTCGGGATTCTGACTCCGGGCACATTCCTCCACAAATGATTTTCGGAAATCAAAGGCCGGAAGTGTATCTGTTTTGTTGATGACCAGAATATCACAGACCTGATACATCAGCGGATACTTTGCCGGTTTGTCATCCCCCTCCGGCACGGAAAGGATGGTCATGTTGATCTGCGCGCCGGTGTCAAACTCTGCCGGACAGACCAGATTGCCGATGTTTTCAAGCACGATAAGATCAAACTCCGCGGAAGCTGTGAAGGCAGAATTCTTTCCGGCTGAGAACCTATCATCCTGTCCGGCCGCGCAAGCAGAGTGATCGTGCCGTTCCGAGGCGCAGAGTGCGCGGATGCCCTGCCTCGTCATATCCGCATCCAGATGGCACATGCCGCCGGTATGAAGCTGGACAGCCGGGATGCCGGCGCGCAGCAGCCTGTTGGCATCCACATCGGAATCAATGTCCGCCTCCATCACGCCCCATCGCAGCTTATTTTGAAAATACGGCCGCAGAGCCAGCAGCGTACTCGTCTTTCCACTTCCGGGCGCAGACATCAGATTGATCAGGCAGGTCCGCCGGGCCCGCAGCTCCTGCCGGAGCGCCGCCGCATCCGCGTCATTATCGTCCAGAATCGTCTCTTTTAATTCAATGATCTTTGCTTTTTCCATGATGATTCCCTTCTCATATAAAATGTATCTTAAAAATCTGTTGTTATGTAAAAAGTACAGGGTTATTGTAGCATTAAGGAAAGGGAAGGGCAACAGGGGGGAGGTGTAGAGGACCTGTTGTTATATATCATCTTCTCCGCGAGTCGGAAGGGTGGTGGATACGAACCCTCCTCCTCCACTTTAGGCCCGCGACTTTGCTTTACTTTAACAAATACAAGTCTCCGCGGCCTGCACAGTCGTCGTCGCGCTGTACCCACACCCTTTCCGCCACGAATAAAGACTCTGTATAAAACAACAACCG
>DXEQ01000224.1 GCA_019114885.1 Candidatus Anaerobutyricum stercoripullorum | reverse complement strand
ACAGATTCACCGGCTCCTGCTGCACTGTCGTCATCGGACGCTCTCCACAGCATGCAGAACATTTACATGCAGACGTCTAACTACCGGTACTCCATCTTGATGGAAATGTCGTTTCCTTCCACCTTCACGTGGCCGACACTTCCGCAGACCAGCGGCATCATCGGCGCCAGATGCCCCAGATCCACGTCCATGATGATCGGCACATTATAATGAGCCAGAACTTCCGTCACTGCCCGGTACTGATTCATTCCCATCAGCTCCTCGCCGAAGCAGAGCGGACGTCCGATCAGGAATCCTTTCGTGTATTTAAACCATCCTGCGTGCTCCAGCTGCCACAGTGCCCGGCGGATACTCATGACATTTAAGTCGCAGGACTCCATGAACCAGATGATACCGTCTTCTTTATATTTCTCATTAAATGCATCGACTTTATCAAAGCTGGTTCCACAGAGAGTAACCAGACAATCGAGACAGCCGCCCAGCAGACGTCCTTCCATCTGACAGTCCGCGTCCGGAAAACGCCGGAGAATCTTCTCTTCGGTCAGATTATAAGGTTCCAGCGGATTTTCCTCCGTCTTGAGACTCTCCTTCTCCCACTGAGCGTATCCGTGTACCTCCCGGCTCTGTCCGGTGAGCAGCCGGTAAGCGTCGTTCAGGCTCTCATGCCACGGTTCCATGCCGAATGCCGCTGCACATGGGCCGTATACAGCCGCCGTGTCGCAGAGGGTAGTCAGAAGAAATGTAAGGTTCGTGTTGTCGGAATATCCCATGAACCATTTGGGCTCCGCCTGACGGATGCTGTCAAAATCCACATAATCAAGGATGCCGCACATGAGCTCTCCGCCGCCGCAGGAAATGAGTACGTCATTTTCTTTTGAAACATACCACTTGTTAAATTCTTCCGCACATTTTTCCGGCGTATTGCTGATACCGATACCGGAACCCTCATATACATTCGGTCCGCAATTCAGATTATAACCCTTTTGTACCCAGATCTCCGCAGAATGGTCGAAAGCCGTCTTATACGGTTCAATATTACAGCCGAAAGATGGAGCCACAAAGCCTATGGTACCTTTTTCCGGCAGAAACTTACCATACTTCATAATGTCCTTTTCCTTTCCTTTTTATTGATTCTTCGCCTCACTGCCCCGTCTCCTTTTCATCGCAGGTTCAGCACAGGCCGTCTATTACAATCTTATTCCATGATCCCGTCCACTGCATCCAGGAAGGCGGCGCGCAATCCGGCCCGCTCCAGAGCGGCTACGCCGCGGATGGTCGTTCCTGCCGGGGAGCAGACATTGTCTTTTAAGACGCCAGGATGCTCTCCGGTCTCCAGCTGCAGCTTCGCGCTGCCAAGAATCATCTGCGATACCAGCGCGTACGCCTGCGCTCTCGGCACGCCGTATTTGACGCCGGCGTCTCCCAGCGCCTCGATGACAAGATCAATAAACGCCGGACCACATCCGGTGAGCGTGCCCGCGATTCCCATCAGATGTGTCGGTATCTCCTCCACCAGTCCCAGCGCAGAAAACATATCCATCAGTTCCTGCCTTTCTTCCGCTTCCAGCGAATTTGTTTCCTCAAAGAGCATAACGCCCTCTCCCACCATAGCCGGTGTGTTTGGCATGATAAACTGTACTCGTGTGCGCTCGTCCACCAGCGGTTCATATCTGGCGTAATCCCACCCCGCCGCAATGGAGATCAGCGCTTTTCCGGCAAGAGCGCCTCTGTTTTCTTCCAGCACTGCCTCAATCTGATACGGCTTGCACGCCATTACAACCGTATCCGCTGCCCCCAGAAGCTCTTCCATGCTCCCGCAGGCGGTAAATCCGATGGCCTCCGCATTTTTTCTGAGTTTATCCTGATGCGGCGCGTAAGCATAGATGTCCGACCCGCTGATCTTTCCGCTTTTGATAATTCCTGCCGCAATGGCCTTTGCCATATTGCCCATGCCGATAAAACCTAATTTGTTCATGTCATTATCCTCCTGTATATCTCTTAGCGTGCCGGCGCATTTATCATCCGGCTAAACACGAAGAGTGAACGCGCCCGCAAACTGATTTTCTTGTTTCATCACCTCAACAGGTGTTCTTAGTGTATCACAGAAAAATTTTTTTGTCCCTTTTATTGTAGAAAAAATTCTTCCGTGGTATGCTATAGGGCGGTAACAATACAAGTACAGCGCAGAAAATGTAATGCCGCCGGATGCATGCAGCTGGCCGCGTGCAATATGAAATACATCGTATGCTGCTAAAAAAACGAACAACATAGACACACAAAAAAATCATGATAAATACAACCGAAGAATTCACATACCAAAAACTTGATATCCTATGGGAGCCTGCCGGCGACGGCGCCCGCATCCTGCGGGTATACGGAGAACATCCAGTCGTTGCCCTGCCGGAAACCATAGAGGGCAGGCCGGTGACAGAGATCGGCGCCTACTGCTTCTCCCGTTCCGAGCCGCATCTGCCGGAACAGTATTTTCATTTTTATACAGGAGAGCAGCTGGGGAATCCGTTTGGTCAGAACGCGACACAGCCAAATGCAGAACATCCTGCCTTATACGAAGCTGACGTGCCGACCAGGAGTGCCGCTTATGGCCATCTCTCCTGCCTCAGCGGATCTTTGGTGGAGGCTATCCGGCTCCCGGCTTCCGTCACAACGCTTCACAACGCAGCGTTTTATAACTGCCGGAAGCTTCACACACTCTCTGTGGGGCCGGGCATCCGCTCCATCGGCAGCGATGAATTTATGAACTGCACCAGCCTAAGCCAGCTGATTCTTCGTGGTCAGGACACGGAATCCACAGGGCTGTCACTGCTGCTGGAACGGTTCGAGGAGAACCTGCTGGTGCTGTTTACGCCGGAAGAAGAAGACTCTATCTTAGCCGCGCTCTTTTTTCCGGAATACTACGAGTGGCTGGATGAAATATCACCGGCTCATCTTTTCAGCCGGAGCATTCACGGTGAGGGCTTCCGCATGAGGAAATGTTTTGAGAACGGCCGGGTTAATTACGAAAAGTACGATCAGTGCTTCGAGAACGCCCTGAAGCTGGAATCTGATGAGTCACTCTGTCAGATTGCCTTCACAAGGCTGCGCTGGCCGAACGGTCTGAAAGAAGAAGCGTGCGCCCTGTATGAATACGCCCTGAAGGCCCGCCTGCACACAGCTGTTTCCATGGCTGTGCGGGACAAAGACCTGCAGCTGCTTCTCTTTCTCTGCCGGTATTTTACCGGCGAGGATTACAGTCAGGCCATCTCCGCCTGCGTGGCGGCCGACTGGGGCGAGGGAAGCGCCCGGCTCATGGAAGAAAAGCACCAAAACGGCAGCTTTGCCAGGAAAAGCTTTTCTTTTGATGACTTTTAAACGCAGGCGGCTTCCCGATGATATTTCAGAAAACAGATACATTTACTTAGAAAAGAGAAAATCATGGCACACAGACAAACGCAGACCGAGTGGGAAAATGAAATGTGCATGCAGATTCTGGACGTGATCCGCAGCGAACTCTATCTGGATTTCCGGTATCTGGACATGGCGCTTTCCGCCCTCACTTTCTCTGCCAACGAACAAATTCATACTCTGGCCACGGACGGCACTTACCTTTTTTTCTCCCGTGAGCAGATTCTGCGGGTCTTCCGCAATAACCCGCTTTTCTTAGACCGGGCCTATCTCCACAGCGTTCTGCACTGCATTTTCCGGCACCTGTGGATGCGGGGCAACCGGGAACCGGTGCTCTGGAATCTGGCCTGCGACATTGCGGTGGAGTGGATGATCGATTCGTTTGACAAGAAATCCACCAAGCGGACACTGTCCCTGCGCCGGATGAATTACTATGCACACTTAAAAGAAGAAAATATACCGGTGACCGCCGCTGCCATCTACCACGATCTGCTTTCGGTGACTGACTACGAGGAGCAGGCAGCTCTTCAGTTTGAGTTCTACACCGACGATCACCGATTCTGGCCAAAGGAACCTGGCAAATCGCCTTCTTCCGCCCAGGCCGGCGAAAACTGGGAGAAGATCGGCCGGCGCGTCTCCAAAGAAATGGAGCTTCGTGGCAAGCAGGACGGCGACGCCTTTTCCTCGGTGCAGACGCAGATTGCT
This sequence comes from Candidatus Anaerobutyricum stercoripullorum, assembly GCA_019114885.1. Classification (GTDB taxonomy): domain Bacteria; phylum Bacillota; class Clostridia; order Lachnospirales; family Lachnospiraceae; genus Anaerobutyricum; species Anaerobutyricum stercoripullorum. The sequence goes on along the minus strand of DXEQ01000224.1, from coordinate 716 downwards.
CAGGGGCGCTCCCGGCGCTCCTACCGGGAGTTTCTCCGCAAATTCACCGTGTTAAAAGAGGAACTCCAATGCGACTATGATGAATTTGATCTGAATTATTATACCTACGGGCTCCGGCTCTATAAAAACATGCCTCTTATCGAGCCGCTGGAGAGCCGGGAAATCATGAAAATCTCCGAGTTCGTCATCGTCATCGACACCAGCTACTCCACCAACGGCCCCCTGGTCAAACGTTTTCTCGAAGAAACCTTTCAGATCATCCGCCAGCGGGACAGCTTTTTCCGGAAAAGTCACATTCGCATTATCCAATGTGACAACCAGGTTCACGCTGACGCCGTCATTGAATCCGAGGAGGATATCAACCGGCTTCTGCAGAACTTTTCCCTGATTGGAGGCGGCGGCACCGACTTCCGCCCCGCCTTTGCCTACGTGGACCGCTTGCTGGATGAGGGAGCCTTCCACAACCTGCGCGGACTGCTTTATTTCACCGACGGAAAAGGCATTTATCCGGCAAAACGGCCGCCTTATGAGACGGCGTTCGTCTTCGTCGATACGCCCGGACACGGAGGAAATGTTTCGGCGTCCGGCGGAGCAGCGGGAAATTCCCCGCAGCAGAACGCATTTGGCGGCGACATCCCGGAGGTTCCACCCTGGGCCATGCGCATCCATCTGGATGAGGATGAGCTGGGAATATGATACATTTGTAAAAAATTAAT
>DXEQ01000223.1 GCA_019114885.1 Candidatus Anaerobutyricum stercoripullorum | reverse complement strand
CGGATGTGTACGTGCCTTGCGAGGTCTGCCATGGGCAGCGGTATAACCGGGAGACGCTGGAAGTAAAATACAAAGGGAAAAACATTTACGAAGTTCTCGATATGACGGTGGAAGAAGCCTGTCGGTTCTTTGACAGCCTTCCGTCTATCCGGAGAAAAATCGAGACGCTCCGGGATGTGGGACTTGGCTATATCAAGCTGGGACAGCCATCCACCACCCTGTCCGGCGGCGAGGCGCAGCGGGTGAAGCTTGCCACAGAGCTGTCCCGCCAGAGTACAGGCAAGACCATCTATGTGCTGGACGAGCCGACCACCGGCCTGCACTTCGCGGACGTTCACAAGCTGACGGAGATTCTGCAGCGTCTCACCGAGGGTGGAAACACGGTGGTGGTGATCGAGCATAATCTGGAAGTCATCAAGACCGCCGACTATATCATCGATATGGGACCGGAAGGCGGCGAGGGCGGCGGAACCATGGTTACGGCGGGTACGCCGGAGGAAGTGGCAGCCGTGCCGGAATCCTACACCGGGCAATACCTGAAGCGGTATCTGCGATAAAAGCTACATTGCTGGCTGAGAAACAGGATTTGCCTCCGGGGCGCGGATACAGTATCATGGCAAAATACATATTTTTGCCGGAATTTTCTGTTGCATCCGAGGTAAAGGTTGATTATTCCTGCGGAAACCTGTATAGTTGAGGATGAAGTTTGAAAAACGTTTTTGTATGGATGATAAAATGTATTCCGCATTACATTTGCTGAGAATGCGGAAGATTATGAAAATGGAGATGGAATGGAAGAGAAAATAAAAGCCCTGCTGGTGGGCGTCAATCTCAATGACGATCCCGATTTTGAAAATGCGTTGAAAGAACTGGAGAGTCTGGCGGAAGCCTGCGATATGGAGGTTGTGGGTGTGGAGACCCAGAATGTCAGCCAGATCAACACGGGTGTCTATGTGGGAACCGGCAAGGTAGACGAGATCAAGTCGGTGGCGCATATGCTGAACGCCGACGTGGTTATTTTTGATAATACGCTGTCGCCCATGCAGCTTCGTAATCTCAAAGATATCATCGAGAGGCCGATTCTTGACAGAACGAATCTGATTCTGCAGATTTTCTCATCGAGGGCGCAGACCAGAGAGGCAAAGATCCAGGTGGAGACGGCAAGGCTCCAGTATGAGCTGCCGCGGCTTACGGGTATGGGTGAGATTCTGAGCCGTCAGGGAGGAACCAGCGGCGGCATGTCCAACCGGGGCGCCGGGGAGAAGAAGCTGGAGCTGGATAAGCGAAAGATCCGCCACCGCATTTCTGAATTGAAGAAAGAGTTAAAGGTCGTGGAGAAAAACCGGGAGACGCAGCGGAAACGCCGTCTGATACAGGGGATTCCGCAGGTGGCGCTGGTGGGCTATACCAACGCGGGCAAGTCCACCCTGATGAATGCCCTGTTGGATCGATACGAGCAGAGGGATGAGAAGAAGGTGCTGGCGGAGGATATGCTCTTTGCCACGCTGGATACAACGATCCGCAGCATCCACCTGCCAGATAAAAAAGAATTCCTGCTGTCCGATACGGTCGGCTTTATCAATAAACTGCCCCATAATCTGGTGCAGGCCTTTCACTCGACACTGGAAGAGGTGAAGTATGCGGATCTGCTTCTGGAGATTATCGATTACTCCGATGAGAACCATAAAGATCAGATGAAGGTGACAGAAGATACCCTCCGGGAGCTGGGAGCGGAGCAGATTCCGTGTATCCACGTGTTTAACAAATGTGACGGCCTTCTGGACCCGCTGCCGCAGGTGCGGGGAGATGACATTTATCTGTCCGCCAAACAGGGAATCGGTCTCGATGAACTGATCGAGCTCATATCCGGACACATTTTCCAGAATTATGTGGACTGCGTGATGCTGATTCCATATACGGAAGGAGCGCTGGTCTCTTATTTCAGTGAGAATGCCACCATCCGTGAGACGGAGTATCTGGCGGAAGGAACGAAGCTGACCATGCACTGTCTGTTGAAGGATTTACAGAAATACAAACAATATGTCGTGATATAAAGCGATGCGCGGCAGATATCTGCCGGATGACCGAGGTTTTCCGGCAGGAAGCGATTCTAAAGACATCTGCTGCATATCAGGCAGAATATTTTGCCAAAAGAAAGAGGGGAGAGTATGAAATTAAAAGAAAAGTACCGGCAGATCCGAAAAGAAGCCGGCGCCTGCGTCATTGCTCTGGTCGTCCTGATCGTTTTCTGGGCGATCGCGGGATTTGGCGTGAGCCGTCTGGACATCACCGTGTACCATACGCCGCTGTGGGCCATCACCGGCTGTATCGGTACGTGGGTTTTTTCTATTATAATGGTAGTCTGGATAGTAAAAAAGGTATTCAAAGATTTTGATCTGGAAGATGAGGATGAGAACAATGAACGGTAATATATGGGGACTGCTGCCGGTATTTCTTTTTATGATGGCCATGCTGGCAGTGAGCATTTATCTGCGAAACATGTCAATCAAAAAGAATTCCGGTAATTTTCTGAACGAATACTTCACCGGCTCCCGGAGTCTGGGAGGTTTTGTCCTTGCCATGACGACTGTGGCGACTTACAGTTCGGTAAGCTCCTTCGTGGGAGGACCGGGACAGGCATGGGACATTGGTTTTGGATGGATTTACATGTCTGTCATCCAAGTGACGGCGCTGTTTCTGGTGCTGGGAATCCTCGGAAAGAAGATGGCGATTGTCTCCCGGAAGATCAATGCGGTGACGGTCATTGATGTGATCCGCCACCGGTATCAGTCCGATGTGCTGGCAAATGTATCGGCGGTCATCATCGTACTGTTTTTCTCCGCCACCATGGTGGCCCAGTTTGTGGGCGGCGCCAAGCTCTTTGAGGCGGTGACAGGATATTCCTACGTGGTAGGTCTTGTCGTGTTTGGTCTGGTGGTTGTCATCTACACCGCCGTGGGAGGATTCCGCGGCGTGGCCATAACGGACGCGCTCTGCGCCATCGCCATGCTGATCGGCATGGGTATCCTGTTGGTGGGGATTCTCAGTGCGGGAGGCGGCTACGCATCCATCATGGAGCAGATCACAGTACGCCGGCCGGAACTGCTGGAACCGTTTTCCGGTGGAAACATGCCGATGAGCCTGTACATTTCCCAGTGGCTGCTGGTGGGTATCTTCACCGTGGGACTGCCGCAGTCGGTGGTGCGATGCATCACTTATAAAGATACGAAGTCTCTGCACCGGGCAATCATCATCGGAACCATCGTCATCGGCGCCATGAACGTGGGCATGAACTTTATCGGCGTGCTCTCCCAGGGCGTTCTGACAGAAGACCTGGCGGCCTACGGCGGCAGTGTGGACAACATCATGCCGTTGGCTATTGTCCGTTCTCTGTCACCGCTGGTGGCAGGCATCACCATCATCGGACCGATCGCCGCGTCTATCTCGACGGTTTCCTCCCTGTTGCTGACAGCCACATCCTCCATCATTAAGGACATTTATATGTACGAAAAAGAGAAGCGTCAGCAGAAGATCTCGGAGAAGAGCACCAGTACACTCAGTCAGATGTGCACGCTGGTACTGGGACTGATCATCTTCTTCATCTCCATCAACCCGCCGGACGTGATCTGGAAGATCAACATGTTCGCCTTCGGAGGCTTGGAGACCGCCTTCGTGTGGGTATTTATTCTGGGTATGTTCTGGAAGAAGGCCAATCGAACCGGCGCTGTCTGGTCCATGATCGGCGGCACTGTGGTATACTGCGTGACCATGGCGCTGGGTATCAAGGTCATGGATATCCACCAGATCCTTCTGGGCATGATCGTATCTTTACTTTGTATGGTCATCGGCTCTTATGTGGGCAAAGATGTGGATAAGAAGGTACTGGGAGTCTATTTTTGTGAATAAATGTTTTTTGTTACGTTTTTTGTGATAAGTAACAGATTCATGGAACGTTATGGAACTCTGTAAGGAGAAAGCTGGGATCAACCAGGAAAGACGTGGAAATGTTGCCCGAAAAATGCAGCTTAATGAAGGAGAATAAGCAATATGAATACAGAAAACTGGAAGAAAGATTACGAAGAGTTTGAAAAAGTGACCCGGCAGTTCTATGCCGGCGAGGTAAGCGTGCCGGAATACAAAGGATTTTCCGGCGGCTTCGGCAGCTACGCCCAGCGGGGCGGCAAGGCCAGCATGCTTCGCCTCCGTCTTCCGGGAGGAAGAGTCACAAAAGATAAATTAAAGTTTGTTGTCGACAGCATCCGTAAGTACAACATCGACAAGGTACATTTCACCACCTGTCAGACCATTCAGCTGCATAACCTGAATGCGGACACGGTCTGCGAGCTTGCCGTGGCAGCACTTGACCATGGCATCGTCACCCGCGGAGGCGGCGGAGATTTTCCGAGAAATGTGATGGTATCCCCGCTTTCCGGCGTGGAGCAGGGCGAGTACTTTGATGTGAGCCCGTACGCGGAGGCAGCGGCAGAGTATCTGATGACCCTGATCAAAACTGTGAAGCTGCCACGTAAGCTGAAAGTCTGCTTTTCCAACTCACCGGCCAACCGTACCCACGCTACTTTCCGCGATCTGGGCTTTGTGGCAAGAGAGGACGGAACCTTTGACGTATACAGTGCCGGCGGCCTTGGAAACAACGCCAGGATGGGCGTGCTCGTGGCAGAAAATGTAGAGGGAAGCAAGATTCTTTACTATATCAAAGCCATGGTGGATATGTTCACCACCTACGGCAATTACGAGAACCGCGCCAAAGCCAGAACCCGTTATATGCAGGATGTTCTGGGCGACAAGTACGCAGAAGAATTCCAGAAAAAACTGGACGCTGCCTTTGCCAGTGGCGTCAACATGGACATTCCGGCGGAGAAGATCGCTGCAGAAGAAGCGGCCGATGCTCCGATGTATGTGACAAAGACCGGAGATGGCAGCACAGCGGAAGACTGGCGTGTGATTCCGCAGAAACAGGAGGGCCTGTATGCTGTGGAATATCATCCGATCGGCGGCTGTCCGGCTCCGGAAAAACTGGTGGAGATCTACGAAACCGTCAAAGATATGGACGGCGTGGAGCTGCGTGTTGCACCGGATGAGACAGTGTATATCATCAACTGTACCGGAGTAGAAGCAGAGAAAGTGCTGGCAGTCACCGACGACGGTGCAGCCAATCTGTTTGAGACATCCGTGGCCTGCATCGGTTCCTCCATCTGTCAGGTGGGCGTGCGGGATTCACAGAAACTTCTGTCCACTCTCGTTGCCGCAGCCAGAGAATGGAACTTCCCGGAGGGAACCCTGCCGCGCATCCACATTTCCGGCTGTCCTTCCTCCTGCGGAACCCATCAGATCGGACGCATCGGTTTCCGCGGCGGTATGAAGAAGGTAGACGGCAAACCGGTTTCCGCCTTTGTTCTCTATGTCAATGGAAAAGAAGGCGAACCGGCACAGTTCGGAGAGCAGCTGGGAACTATTCTCGAGGAAGAAATCCCTGCATTTATGAAAGCGCTGGGAGAAGAAGTGGCAGCCAGCGGCAAAGACTTCGAGACCTGGTACGCGGCGAATCCGGAGAGACTCAAAGAAATCGCACAGCCGTATTTATAATAATGAAGTAAATTTTCTGTTGACAGGTATTTTACGCAAAAAAATATGTAGAATTTTTTATAGATGTGGAAATCCTGGTCAGAAAATGTTACACTTCTTTAGATAAAAAGATTTTGATTGTCAAAAGAGGACAATCTCTGATAAACAATTACAGATAAACAGGAGGAAAGCCCATTGAAAAGAGAAACAGTCATTGTTATCGATTTCGGCGGACAGTATAATCAGCTGGTGGCAAGACGTGTCCGGGAATGTAACGTATACTGCGAAATCTATTCTTACAAAACGGACATTGAGACCATCAAAAAAATGAATCCAAAGGGAATCATCCTCACCGGCGGCCCGAACAGCTGCTACGAAGCCGATTCCCCGACTTACACAAAAGAACTGTTTGAACTGGGTATCCCGGTTCTGGGACTCTGCTACGGCGCCCAGCTGATGATGCACATCCTGGGAGGCAAAGTTGAGGCGGCCAGCGTACGGGAATATGGAAAGACCGAGGTATTCGTCAACACCGAATCCCCGCTCTTTACCGGCATCGAGCCGTCCACCATCTGCTGGATGAGCCACTTTGACTACATCTCAAAGACCGCGCCGGGATTTGCCATCTGCGCCCACACCAAAGACTGTCCGGTGGCAGCCGCAGAAGACCGCACCCGGAATCTCTACGCCATCCAGTTCCACCCGGAGGTGCTGCACACCGTCCGCGGCAAAGAGATCTTAAGCAACTATGTATATAATGTCTGCCACTGCGCCGGAGACTGGAAGATGGATTCCTTCGTGCAGGACTCCATCAAAGCCATCCGCGAGAAAGTCGGCGACGGAAAGGTCCTCCTCGCCTTATCCGGCGGTGTAGATTCCTCCGTGGCAGCCGGACTTCTCTCCCGTGCCATCGGCAAACAGCTCACCTGCGTCTTCGTAGATCACGGCCTTCTCCGTAAAAACGAAGGCGACGAGGTGGAAAATGTATTCGGACCAAACGGAGACTTTGATCTGAACTTCATCCGCGTCAATGCCCAGGAACGCTACTATGGCAAACTGGCAGGCGTCACGGAACCGGAGCAGAAGCGCAAGATCATCGGTGAAGAATTCATCCGCGTCTTTGAGGAAGAAGCTAAAAAGATCGGCGCTGTGGACTACCTCGCCCAGGGCACCATCTACCCGGACGTGGTCGAGAGCGGCCTCGGCGGAGAATCCGCCGTGATTAAATCCCACCACAACGTGGGTGGCCTCCCGGACTACGTAGACTTCAAGGAAATCATCGAGCCTCTGCGCGACCTCTTCAAAGACGAAGTCCGCAAAGCCGGCCTCGAGCTGGGCATCCCGGAAGCCCTTGTCTTTCGTCAGCCATTCCCTGGCCCTGGCCTTGGCATCCGCATCATCGGTGAAGTCACCGCCGAGAAAGTCCGCATTGTGCAGGACGCCGACGCCATCTACCGCGAGGAGATCGCCAACGCAGGTCTCGACCGCGACATCAACCAGTACTTTGCAGCACTGACCAACATGCGTTCCGTCGGAGTCATGGGCGACGAGCGTACCTACGACTACGCCGTGGCGCTCCGCGCCGTGAAAACCATCGACTTCATGACCGCCGAAGCGGCAGACATCCCATTCGAAGTGCTTCAGAAAGTCATGAGCCGGATCATTAACGAGGTGAAGGGCGTAAACAGAGTATTCTACGACCTGACCAGTAAACCGCCGGGAACGATAGAGTTCGAATAAGTTGTAGTATCGAAGAAACCCAGTGTTTATGCGGGTTTGTGGCACTTCAAAAAGTCTTTTGATAACAAATTGATAACAGTTGCATAAGAGCCATTATTCTTGAAATCAAGTGGTTTTACGGTTAGAGAATGATTGACAGGCGGTTGTGTAACAAATAAATCCATATTATAAACTAAGCCCTTAGCTGTGGGTATGAAACTCATGGCTAAGGGCTTTTTTGGCGTGCTTAGATAAATTTATCGGAAAGAGAGGTTAATGATTTGTTTATTTGTTTTAGAGCAGATAACTCATCGTTGATTTGTGGTTCA